>JAYTJO010000581.1:0-5657 GCA_043730975.1 Thermoleophilia bacterium
GTGAATCCGATCTCGGGCTCGTGGTGCGATAGAATCGCCTCATGTCGCAGATCGCCGATGTCATGCGCCCCGACTTCATCGAGGTCGCTCCCGAGGACACGCTCGGCGAGGTTGCCGAGCGGATGACCCAGCAGAACGTGGGTGCCGTCGCCGTCAAGGACAGCGGCAAGCTGATCGGGATTCTGACCGAGCGCGACCTGCTCAAGGCGATGGCAGCACGGGTGCACTCGAGCGAGGCACGTGTGCGCCAGTGGATGACGAGTGATCCGATCACCGCCACCGCCGACACCGATGTCGAGGAGGCTGCGCGAGTCATGTTCGAGCACGGCTTCCGGCATCTGCCGGTCGTGGATGACGACGACCGGGTGATCGGCATCGTCAGCCTGCGGCGCGTCGTCAGCGCCGCCCAGACGACTGCCTGATCTACCTCCGGGCGTTCACGAACGCGACGAACTCCTCCGCAGCACGCGTCGCCACGCGCCCGGATGCTCGCACGAGCGAGATCTCGCGCGTCGCATTCATCCCCGCGAGACGTGCTTCGGCGAGCGTCCCCGCCGCAAGGTCCGACTCGACGGCTGTGCGCGAGATGAAGGTGACGCCGTAGCCGGCCTGAACCGCACTCCGTACCGACTCCTGCAGCCCGAGCTCGAGCGACGTCGCGAGATCGCGCAACCTCACCCCCATCGCGCGTAGCTCGTCCTCGACGACCTGCCGCACACCGGCCCCTTCCTGCATCACGATCAACGTCTCCTCGCGGAGCTCGTCGAGCGCGATCGTGCGCCCGGCAAAGGAGTGCCCGGGAAGGCAGATCAGAATCACCTCGTCCTCGAGAATCGGTTCGAACCGGACCGCCCGATGGCGCCGAGCCGCCCCGACGATGCCGAGCTCGAGCTCGCGGTTCGCGACGAGATCAACGACGGTCTGCGTGTCGTGCACCTCAAGGGCAACGCGCAGGTCGGGGTGCTGCTGCTGGAACTCACAGAGGAGAATCGGCACCGCGACTGCTGCAGGGCCCGTGGAGGCGCCGATCGAGAGCTCACCCTTGAGGGCGCCGGCGCTCTCGGCCGAGACCTCGTCGAGCATCTGCTCCTCCAACTGCAGCAGCCGCTGCGCGCTGCGGAAGAGCCTCAGCCCCGCCTCGGTCGGCTCGACGCGGCGCCCAGAGCGATCGAGGAGTTGCGTCCCTAGGCGCTTCTCGAGCGACCGCACCTGGAGCGAGACAGCGGGCTGCGTGACCCCGAGCCGCTCCGCTGCCTGCGAAAAGCTACGCAGTTCGACGACGGTGCAGAATGCGGCGAGCTGACGGGTGTCCATAAGGGAATCTTATCCCAGGTTCCCGATTTCGACGATTCACGCAAAGAGCACCTCCCGAGCAACGCACGAAGGCGGCGGCCGTCAGACACGATACGGTCCGAGCATGAAGGTCTGGATCGACATGACGAACTCGCCACACGTGCCGTTCTTCCGGCCGCTGATCGACCTGCTCGAGGAGCGGGGCCACGACGTTCGCATCTCGGCCAGGGACTTCGCGCAGACGCTCGAGCTCCTCGAGGCCGCGGGGATCGCTCATGAGGTTGTCGGACCGCCTCACGGCGGCGCTGGGCGCGCCGGGAAGATCCGCGCAATGGGTTCGCGCCTCAGGGCCCTCCGGGACTGGGCCCGGCCGCAGCAGTTCGACCTCGCGCTCTCGCATGCCTCGCACGAGCTCCCGCTCGCGGCCCGGTCGCTGGGCGTCCCATCCTCGTATGCCTACGACTACGAGTTCGCGCGCTCACAGCACACCCTCGGCTCCCGCGCGGCAACCCGCGTCATCGTTCCCGACGCGATCCCCCAGGATCGGCTCGACCGGCTCGGCGCGAAGGCCAGGAAGGTGCGGCGCTACCCGGGACTGAAGGAGGAGTACTACCTCTCCGGTTTCAAGCCCGACCCAACCGTGCTTGACACGCTGGGCCTCGACGCGGAGCGCGTCCTTGCCGTCGTCCGCACGCCGCCTGAGGTGTCGCTCTACCACCGCCACGGCAACCCGCTGTTCGCGGAGGTGCTCGATCGGCTCGGCAACGACCCCGCCGTCCAGGCCGTCGTCCTCCCCCGCACCCCGGCGCAGCGCGATTCGATTCGCGAGGCTGCGCTGCCATCGCTCGTCGTCCCCGAGCACGCGATCGATGCGCAAAGCCTGATCGCGCTCTCAGATCTCGTCGTCTCGGCCGGCGGCACGATGAATCGCGAGGCTGTCGCGCTCGGCACACCCGTCTGGACGACCTTCGCCGGTAAGCTCGGCGCGGTCGACGAAGGCCTCATCGCCGAAGGCCGGATGGCCGAGCTGACGGATGCCGCAGCGCTCGTGCTCGTGAGGAAGACCGTTGCCGGCACCGTCGCGCACCGCGACCCGGAGCTGATGCTCGACCTGATGCTGACGGCGCTTTGATCGCTATCAGACGCTGTCAGCGCTTGGCGCTGGAGACAGGCTGAAGCCTGTTACCGCAGCGCCAACACGCTGCGGCTCCCGGACGATCCGCGTCAGCGCCGCCGCGAGTTCGACCGCATTGCCCTCCGCGACGAGCCGTTCGAGCACCGCGAGCTCACCATCGAGCCACGAGCTCTCCACAGGGGGCCGCTCGATCCGCTGGATCTTCGGATGCGGGCTCGACGAGACGACCTCGCCCTCGCCGATCAGTACCTCGTGCAGCTTCTCCCCGGGGGCCGGGCCGATCACCTGGATCGCGATCTCGCTCCCCGGCTCCTTGCCCGAGAGGCGGATCATGTTCTCCGCGAGATCCATGATCCGCACCGGGTCGCCCATGTCGAGGACGTAGACCTGCCCGCGCTCCGCGATCGCTCCCGCCTGCACGACCAGCTGCACCGCCTCGGGGATCGTCATGAAGAACCGCGTCATCTCCGGGTGCGTCACCGTCACGGGGCCGCCGCGCGCGATTTGTCGTCGGAAGATCGGGATCACCGATCCGGATGAGCCGAGCACGTTCCCGAACCGAACCGCGACGAATCGCGTCGGGACGTCGACCCGGTGGCCCCACGTCTCGACGATCCACTCGCAGAGCGCCTTCGACTGGCCCATGATCGTCTGAGGATTAGCCGCCTTGTCGGTCGAGACGAGCACGAAACGCTTGGCGCCGAACTCGACCGCGACATCGGCGACGGTGCGCGTCCCGAGGGTGTTGTTGCGCACCGCCTCGAGCGGATTCGCCTCCATCATCGCGACATGCTTGTACGCGGCGGCATGGAAGATCACTCCCGGCCGGTAGCTCGCGAAGACCTGCCGCATCCTGACACTGTCCTTGACGTCGGCGACAACGGCGATGCCGTTCAGGAAGCCACGCTCGCGGGCAAGCTCCCGGTCGATCTCGAACAGCGCGGGCTCGGAGTTGTCGACCAACACAAGTCGCGTTGGCCCGAGGCGGGACAGCTGCCTGCAGAGCTCCGACCCGATCGAGCCACCCGCGCCGGTGACCATCACGACCTCGTTCGAGACGTAGCCGGCGATCGCCTCGAGATCGACCTCGACCGGCTCCCGACCGAGCACGTCCTCGACCTCGACAGGGCGCAGCTGCGTCGCGAGGCCCGAGTCGCCGCTCACGAGCTCCGCCAACCCTGGCAGCGTCTTGACGGGAAGGCCGCCCGCCCGCGCGGCATCGACGATGCGGCCGCGCACCTCACCCGAGGCCGACGGCATCGCGATCAGGATCTCGTCGGGGCGACGATCGCGGATCACCTGCGGCAGATCGGCCGTCGTGCCGAGCACGCGGATCCCGTGGAGGCGCAGATTGCGCTTGCGCGGGTCGTCGTCGACGATCCCGATCGGTGTGTAACCGAGAGTGGGATTGCGCAGCATCTCCTTGATCACGAGCTGGGCCGCATCGCCCGCACCGACGACGATCGCCTCCTTCCCCCGTGCCACGACCTGACCCGGCAACGGTCGCTCGATCAGCGTGCGGGCGAGTAGGCGCGCGCCGGCGACGAACGCGAGGCAGAGCAGCAGATCGATGAACCAGACACCCTTCGGTACGCGAGCCGGGTGGAACTCGAAGAGCGTGAAGATGAGGAACGTCGCGAGCGACGCGAGACACACTCCGCGGAGCGCCGCCCACATGTCGCGCGTCGAGACGTACCGCCACCAGCGATTATAGAAGCCGGCGAGCGCGAAGACGGTGAGCTGGATCCCGACGACGAGCAGGATCATCTGCCAGTCGAGATAGTGGTTGTAGTAGACCGGCCGGCCCTGATCGAAGCGGAGGAGCCAGGCGAGCGTCCACGCGGCGGCGATGATCACCGCGTCTGCGGCGAGCTGCCAGATCGCGTGGCGGTTGAACGGAGATCTCACGTCAGGAGAGTTCGAGGAGGAGTGATCCGGGCCTGCACACTCGTCGCCGTCAACTCACGCAGCCGTAACGGCCATGGCAGCGAGCACGGTCGAGACGACCTGCTCCTGCACGTCGGCACCGATGCAACCCCACAGCGGGAGCGCCAGGTTATCTGCGGCAACCCGCTCCGTCTCCGGAAGCGAGCCCGGCTCGACGCCGAGGTACTGCATCGCGGGTTGCAGGTGGAGCGGCGTCACGTAGTAGGACGCGGAGGCGATGCCCGCCTCCGTCAACGCTGCCGCGATGCGCGCGCGCTCGGGCGTACGCACGACGTACATGTGGTAGACGTGACCCGGATCGTCAAGTGGCAGATCGACAACGCTGCCGAGGCCGAGCTCGGCGTAGCGTGCTGCGCCCGCCCGCCGACCCTCGTTCCAGCCCGCGAGGTGGGGCAGGAAGACGCGCAAAGCAGCGGCCTGAATAGCGTCGAGTCGCGAGTTGGTGCCGATGAGCTCGAAGGTCTGCTTGTCGCGCGAGCCGTGGAAGCGCAGCATTCTGACACGCTCGGCCACCGCGTCGTCACGACAGGCGATGAGGCCCCCGTCGCCGAGTGAGAAGAGGTTCTTGGTCGGGAAGAAGCTGAAGGTGGAGCAGACGCCCTTGCTTGCGACTCCGGTAGCGCCGAAAGCCTGCGCCGAGTCCTCGATCAGCGGCAGCCCGAACGCGGCAAGCTCGGCGAGCGGTGCGGGGCGGCCGAAGAGGTGCACCGGCATGATCGCTTTCGTCCTCGGCGTGATCCGCGCGGCCACGTCATCGGGATCGAGATTCAGGGTGATGGGGTCGATATCCGCAAACACCGGAGTCGCGCCTGCACGGGCGATTGCCTCGGCCGTCGCGTAGAAGGTGAACGAGGGGCAGATCACCTCGTCACCTGCACCGATGCCCATCGCCTCGAGCGAGAGGACAAGTGCATCCGTCCCGTTCGCGACGCCGATCGCGTGTGGCACGTCGAGATACGCAGCCGACTCGCGCTCGAATGCCTCGACCTCCGGGCCGAAGATGAAGCGGCCCGATTCGAGAACCTCGGCGTAGCGTTCCTTGAGCTCTGGTATGAGGGGCGCGTACTGCGCTTTGACGTCGACGAGTGGGATCATGAGGCTTCGAGTGTACCGCGTGACGGCGCCACATGACCGTCACATGCAGGGAAAACACGAGTTCGACCCACGCGTCCCAACCCTGCGCTCACGACGGGTCGACCGGCCTCGCAGCCTGGCGTTTCCGCCAGTAGCGCCGGCCGAGCCAGCCGGCCCCACCGACGATGATGACCGCCACGGCAATGTC
>JAYTJO010000582.1:0-1699 GCA_043730975.1 Thermoleophilia bacterium
CAGCGCGTCGCGGCGGTCGTTGTCCCGCGCGAGTCGCGCCTGCTTGATCTCGTCCTCGATGGTCGCAATGAGCTGCACGGTGACAGTCTGCCCGCAATTCCCGCTCAATGGAACCCGGGGAGCGAATCTCCTGCCAGAACGTGCCAGTGCAGATGGAATTCGGACTGCCCCGCTCCCGCCCCAACGTTGACGATCAGGCGGTAGTCGTCGAGCCCCTCGGCCACCGCCACCTCGGCCACGAACCGCAACATCCGGGCGGCCTCGTCATCCGGAAACGCTGCGATATCGCGGAACGTATCGATGTGACGGCGCGGCAGGACGAGCAGGTGCGTCTCGGCCAATGGCGCGATATCCCGGATTGCGACGAACTCGTCGGTGGCGTAGACGTGGTCACCACTCGTGGCGAGCTTGCAGAAGAGACAGTCAGTCACACGCCACCGCCAGCACGCCCGCGCCTGACACTCCGACCGCGCGAGCACGGACGAGCGACCCGACCGGGGCATCGACGAACCACGGCGTGTAGTCCGCCGCGTAGCCGAGGCCTGGCCGGTCGACGAGCACGACGTCCTCGCTGCCGACCCGGCTCGCCCAGCGGGCTCGGCACGCCGTATCGGAGGCGGCGCGGAGACGCGCACTCCGTTCCCGCTTCACGTGCGGCGCTACTGGATCGTCTGCGGCCGAGAGGGTTCCGGGCCGCGGCGAGTAGGGAAATGTATGAGCTTTCGTGATTCCGATCTCGGCAATTGCTTCCAGGGTGTTCCCGAAGGCACGCTCGTCCTCCGCCGGGAACCCCACGATCACGTCGGTCGTGAGGTTGAAGTTGTCGCAGCCCTCGAGCCGCGCGCGGAACTGGCCGATCGAGTAGCGGCGTCCCATCGCCCGCAGAACAGCGTCATCTCCCGACTGCAGCGGAACGTGCAGATGATGCGCGACAGTCGGTATCTCGCGCATGACGTCGATGAGCTCCGGTGTCACGTGGTTGATCTCGATCGACGAGAGCCGGAGTCGAGCGAGGCCTTCTACGTTCCCCGCCTGCCTGATCAGGCCGGTAAGTGTGAGCCCGGCAGCGCGATCACGGAAGCAACCGAGGTTGACCCCCGTGAGCACGACCTCGCGGTGCCCCTGGGCGACACGGCGGCGAATCTCGGCCAGAACGGCGTCCGCCGTGCGGCTGCGCGTCTGTCCTCGTACGAGCGGGATGACGCAGAACGCGCACGAAAACGAGCAGCCATCCTGGATCTTCACGAAGGCGCGTACCCGTTCGAGCCGGTGATCGGCCTGCACGCAGGCGATCGCCCCGACGTCGCCGGCAACCGCCTCGGCCACGTCCTCGCTGAATCGCGAAACGACGTTGATGTTCCCGGGCAATCCGGCAAATGCGCTGCTCGAGAGGTTTGCCGCGCAGCCCGTCACGTAGACACGGGAGTGGGTGCGCGCGGCCCGCGTTGCAGCCTGCCGCGACTTCGCTACGGCCTCGTTCGTCACGCAACACGTGTTGATGACCGCGATATCGGCCGAATCGCGAGATTCGGTGTGTCCGTCGGTGAGCAGGCGCTCCCGGATCGCCTGCTCGTCGGCGAACGACACCTTGCAGCCGAGAAACCGTGTCGTGAAGGTCGTCATCGGTCTGAGAGCGTAGACGTTCGAGGGGAAGAGGTGGAGAGGACGTGCTCCGCGCACTACGCTGGCGGGATGATCG
>JAYTJO010000583.1:0-5850 GCA_043730975.1 Thermoleophilia bacterium
CAGCGCGGATTCCCCTCCAGGATCACGCGGAGCGTGCAGCAAGCATTGCTGGAGGGGAATCGGCGATATTCTTCGTTTTTCAGCGCGGATTCCCCTCCAGCTCCAGCGCGGATTCCCCTCCAGCAGGCGGGCTTGGGGGAGGAGCTCCGAGGACGACCTCCTCCCCCAACGAGCGCGCTCCGGACTGGACGGCGAACGGGGTCTGGATTCACCGACCGGGAGCGCGGACCCACCACATCCGAGTATGGCGCGCAGCGGTTCATTCCTCAAGCCGGATCGCTCGCGCAACCGCGGGTTAACAGGGGGGTCGCTGCGGGCGTCGGGTTAGACTCGGAGAAACACAATTCCCTTTCGAAGAGAGCGAGGATTCATGGCGGTTCGCGTCGGTATCAACGGTTTCGGACGTATCGGGCGGAACTTCTTCCGCGCCCAACAGGCGCTCGGGGCCGACATCGAAATCATTGCGTTCAACGACCTCGGCGACGCCGCGACGATGGCGCACCTACTCAAGTACGACTCGGTTCTGGGTCCGTTCCCCGGCGAGGTTTCGCTCGGTGATGGTGTGATCAATGCCGGCGGCAAGCAAGTGAAGATGCTCTCCGAGCGCGATCCGGCATCTCTTCCCTGGGGCGAGCTCGGCGTTGAGGTGGTGCTCGAGTCGACGGGATTCTTCACGTCGCGTGAGGGTGCGCAGAAGCACCTCGACGCAGGCGCGAGCAAGGTGATCATCTCCGCGCCCGCCACCGATCCCGACTTCACCGTTGTACTCGGCGTCAACGATGAGGGCTACGACAGGGAGAAGCATCACATCGTCTCGAACGCCTCGTGCACGACCAATTGCCTCGCACCACTCGCGAAGGTGATCGACGATCTCGCCGGGATCGAGAGTGGTTTCATGACAACGATCCATGCGTACACGTCTGATCAGAGCCTGCAGGACATGCCGCACAAGGATCCACGCCGCGCCCGTGCTGCGGCAATCAACCTGATTCCCACCTCGACAGGCGCGGCGAAGGCGATCGGGCTCGTGCTGCCGCACCTGAAGGGAAAGTTCGACGGCGTTGCCGTTCGTGCCCCGGTTGCGACCGGCTCGCTCACCGACCTCGTCGTCTCGCTACGCCGCGAGGTCTCGAAGGAGGAGCTCAACGCGGCGTACGCCGCTGCGGCCGCCGGTCCTCTCGCGGGCATTCTTCGGTACTCAGACGACCCGCTGGTGTCCACTGACATCGTCCACTCGCCGTTCTCGTGCATCTTCGACAGCGACCTCACTATGACCCACGGGGCGACCGCCAAGGTGTTCGGCTGGTACGACAACGAATGGGGCTACAGCTGCCGCCTCGTCGACCTGGTTGGGAGACTTCTGGCGTGAGGCTGCCCCGCTCGGTCGAGTCGGCCAACGTCGCCGGCCGACGGGTTCTCGTGCGCGCCGACTTCAATGTCCCGCTCTCCGACGGCGCGATCGCAGACGACACCCGGATCCGGGCCGCGCTACCGACGCTGCACTGGCTGCTCGACCATGGTGCTGCCGAGGTCGTTGTCTGCTCGCATCTCGGCCGGCCAAAGACGCGGGAGGATCAGGCGCGTCTCGCGATCGCACCAATCGCGGCGCACCTACAGGAGCTGATCCCGGACGCCCGGCTCCGCGTGCGAGAGAACACGCGATTCAACCCCGGCGAGACCGCGAACGACGCTGGCTACGCCGCAGAGCTCGCGGAGGGAATGGACCTGTACGTCAATGACGCGTTTGGCTCGGCGCACCGAGCACATTGCTCGACCGAGGGCGTCGCCCGACTGCTGCCAGCGTATGCAGGGTTCCTGCTCCTCGCCGAGATCGAGCACCTCGGCAGGCTTCTCGGAGACGTGGCGCATCCCTTCGTTATCGTCGCCGGCGGAGCCAAGGTCGATGACAAGCTCGCAGTGCTCGAGCACCTTGGTGGACGCGCCGATCGCGTGCTGATCGGGGGCAAGATGGCAGAGCAGGTTCGCGTCCATAACCCGCTCTCGTTCTCGGTCGAGCTGCCGAGCGACGTCGTCGCAGCGAGTGGCTTCGCAGCCGATGCAGAGGCTCGTGCCGTCCGCGTGGACGACATCCCCGAGGGATGGCTCGGACTCGACATCGGTCCCGAGACGGCCGACGCGTTCGGCGAGATCATTCGTAACGCGGCCACGATCTTCTGGAACGGGCCGATGGGTGTCTTCGAGTGGGATCGGTTCGCCGCGGGTACGCGGGCCGTCGCCGAGGCGGTGGCGGCAGCCGATGCCTATGCCGTCGTCGGAGGGGGCGATTCCGTGCGCGCGATCACCGAGCTCGGGCTCGCGAAGAGCGTCTCATGGGTCTCGACTGGCGGCGGCGCCTCACTCGAGTTCCTGGAAGGCCGGGAGCTTCCCGGCATCGCCGCTATCCCGGAGGCTGAGAGATGACCAAGCTGATCGCCGGAAACTGGAAGATGTTCAAAGGCCCGATCGACACGCTCGCGTTCTTCGACACGTTCGAAGCGCCGGACGGTGTCGACGTCGTGCTCTGCCCGCCCTTCGTCTCGCTCGAGGCCGCGGTCGGTGAGGAGTGGCCGATCTACGCACAGAACGTTCACTGGGCAGACGAGGGAGCCTTCACGGGTGAGATCTCTGCACGCATGCTGCTCGAGCTCGGCGTCCAGGGGACGCTCGTCGGGCATTCCGAGCGGCGCCTCTACTTCGGCGAGACCGACGACACCGTGCGTCAGCGAGCCGAGGCGGCACTCGCAGCAGGGCTCCACGTGATCGCGTGCGTCGGCGAGACGGAGGCCGAGCGTGAGGCCGGTGAGACGGAAGGCGTGCTTCGCCGGCAGGTCGAGGCTTTGCCACGGGGCGATGCGCTCGTGATCGCCTACGAACCGGTCTGGGCGATCGGGACCGGCAAGACGGCGACGCCGGGCATGGCCGAAGACGCTCACGCGTTCATCAAGTCGCTCCACGAGACGCGCGTTCTCTACGGTGGCTCGGTGAAGCCCGAGAACGCCGCCGAGCTTCTCTCCCAGCCGTCGATAGACGGCGCGTTGGTCGGCGGTGCCTCACTCGATGCCGTGTCGTTCTCGAGCCTGTGTCAGGTCGCAGCTTCCCTCTCGTGACGCTCGTCGTCCTGGACGGCTGGGGCCTCGCTCCCGCCGGCCCGGGCAACGCGGTCGAGCTCGCGGAGACGCCCGTCTTCGACGCGCTCTCGGCGAAGTTCCCGCACACGACGCTCGCTGCCTCCGGGCCGGCAGTCGGGCTGCCGGAAGGCCAGATGGGGAACTCGGAAGTGGGGCATCTCACGATTGGCTCGGGTCGAATCCTGTTCCAGGATCTGATGCGGGTCAACGTCGCCGTCGCCGAGGGCACGATTTTCGAGAACGCAGCGCTCCAGGGGGCTTTCGTCAGGGCAAGAGAGCGTGGTGGCGATGTGCACCTGCTCGGGCTCGTCTCCCGCGGCGGCGTCCACTCGCACATCGATCACCTGCTTGCCCTCCTTGAGCTGGCGCGTCGCGAGGGGATGGAAGGGCGCGTCTGGATTGACGCCTTCACCGACGGCCGGGATGTGTCTCCGCACGCTGCGGGAGCCGATCTGGCTCTGCTGCCGACGGGGAGAATCGCAACCGTTGTCGGGCGCTACTACGCGATGGATCGCGACAACCGGGCCGAGCGAACAGAGCGGGCCGTCAGTGCGATTCTCGACGGCGTTGGCGAAGAGGCGACCGACGCCGTTGCGGCCGTCACAGCGAAGTACGCTGCCGGCACGACCGACGAGTTCATCGAGCCCGTCGTGCTGGACGGCCGCCCGCTGCTCCGCCCGGAGATCGACGCCGCGATCTTCTTCAACTTCCGCCCGGATCGGGGCCGGCAACTCTCACGGCGTCTGCTCGAACGCGGCGTCGACCTGACGACGATGACCCGCTACGCCGAGGACATCGACGCCCCGGTCGCTTTCCCCGAGCGGGAGGTTGTCGACACGCTCGCGGCAACGCTCAGCGCCGCCGGCGTACGCCAGCTCCACGCGGCGGAGACCGAGAAGTACGCCCACGTCACGTACTTTTTCAACGGTGGAGAGGAGTCGGAGTGGGAGGGAGAGACGCGCGTTCTCGTGCCGTCTCCGCGGGATGTCGCCGGGTATGACGAGAAGCCGGAGATGTCGGTCGCGGGCGTGGCGGAGGCGGTCGTGTCGGCTCTGCCGGACGGCTATGGCTTCTGCGTGGTCAACTTCGCAAACCCGGACATGGTCGGTCATACCGGTGTCATTCCCGCCGTCGTCAGAGCCGTCGAGGCGGCCGACGCCGCTCTCGGTCAGGTCGTCGAGGCAACGCTCGCTCTCGGGGGTGTCTGCCTCATCACGGCCGACCACGGAAACGCCGAGAAGCTTCTCGAGGCCGACGGCGTGAGCCCGCACACGGCCCATACGACGAACCCGGTACCACTCGTGCTCACGGCTGCCGGGATGAGGCTACGTGCCGACGGTGGCCTTGCCGACCTCGCACCGACGGCGCTTCGCCTGCTCGGGCTGACGGTTCCGGAGGCGATGACCGGCAGGGATCTTGTGATCGGCACCGCCACCGACAATCGGTGACATTTCAGAGAGTCGTAAATTGTTGGTGAACTCCTTGGTATCGGCTGTATGCTCCGCCGCGAATTGGCGCTCGAACAGCCTGATCTCGGAATTCTCCGCAAAGCCCAGCGAGGCGACGAGCGGGCGTTCTCGATCATCGTTCGCGCCTACGAGCGACCCGTCTACAACTACGTCCTTCGACTCGTGGGTGACCGGGCCTTGGCCGAGGACCTGACGCAGGAGTCGTTCCTGCGCGTCTACCAGGGCCTTCCCGGGTTCTCGCTCAGGTCGCGCTTCACGACCTGGATGTTCCAGGTGACGAAGAATCGCGTACTCGACGAGCTTCGCGCCCTCGAGCGGCGACCGCGGAGTATCGTCAACATCGACGACATCGCACCGCTCGAGTCGCTCGACGCGCCGTTCGAGCGGGCCGAGACGATCAGCGCTTTATGGCGCGCGGTCGCATCACTCAACGTCGACCTCAAGATGGCGCTCCTTCTCCGTGACGTCGTCGGTCTCTCGTACCTCGAGATCGCCGATTCGCTCGAGATCACGCTCGCGACCGTCAAGTGGCGGATCTACAAGGCGCGAGAGGAAGTGCAGTCCGCGCTCGTGCGCGAAGGCGTCGGGGTCACGACGTCCGTAGCGGGCGCTGTGAGCACCATCACCGAGTAGCCGCCTCATTCGGGGGATCCTGTGGTCGTGGCGCAAGTTTTTCCCGCCGATCTGCTCTTGGAGGGATGACCCAGGTCCCTCGTGAAAGGACATCGGCATGAAGCGCATCGTTCTGGCAGCAACGGCACTCGCCCTCCTCGTGGCTCCGACCGCAGGAGCGGATATGGGAGCACCAGACCCCGTCGTGGAGCAGCGACCCCATCGCGAGCTTCTCGTGCGCGGCGTCGTCGTACGTGTCTCACCGATCAGCGTGAGAGCGTCGATCGGCTCGGTCGTCACCTGCGAGGTGCGCAATCGTGCCCTCGTCGCGGAGCTTTTGGTCGGTGACCGTGTGAAGATGAAGTGCATCGGAGTCGAGGGCCGCTGGGTACTGCGACGGCTGGTCATTCATCAGTCGGCCCGCGCGGCAGAGCCGGCCCCGGAGCGCTCGCCGGTGCGTCAGGCTGTTGTCCGCGAACCCGTGCGCAGGTCGGCTGAGTAAAAATGCGAGTTGCGCCGGATCGCGGCCTGACCGACGGCCCGCACACGCGGGCCGTCGGCGCACGTACAGGCGCGTTCTTCACCGACCACGGGCGCATGGTGTTCGCCGTGTGTCGCGCCATCCTCCACGACGCAGACGA
>JAYTJO010000584.1:0-16719 GCA_043730975.1 Thermoleophilia bacterium
AGTTGTAGACCCCCGATGCCGTCGTAGTCGGAGCAGTCTCGCTGCCGACCGAGGAGAGGAGCTGCTTCCCCCGGACGATCGGAACGAGGTAGCGCTCGCGTTGCACGTCGTCGGCGTGCCGTGAGATGTATCCGAGTGCGTGAGAATGGACCTGGATGAGCTGCGCCGTCGACGAGTCGGCGTAGGCGAGCGCCTCGAGGATCTTGTAGTACGGCAGGAACGCCCCTTCGGACCAGAGCCCGCGACCACCCGACGTCTCGTCTGCGGTGAGCGCAACGAGGTCGAGGCTGCGGAGATCGTCGAAGTTCTCGCGCGGAAATGCCGACGCGTCGTCGTACGACCGCGCACGCTCACGGAAGCTCGTGACGAGCTGATCGATCTGGGCGACGATTGCTTCCTCCGACCGTGGTTCGCTCTCATGCATGAGGGGCTTGTTCTCCTTGCTGTTCGAGTTGACTGGGTTCAAGTGGTGCAGCAGTGGCTAGAGCGCGCCGGCGGCGCCGTGCCACGGGGGATCGGATGCGGCCTCGAGCGTGCCGTCTGCGTGCCGGCGGACGAGACTGACGCGAGCAAACGGTTCGTAGGCCGGTGTGAGCGGCTCGGGTGCGAGTGCATGGCCCATGGCCTCGAGCGCCTCGAGCGTTGCGCGTGGGAGCCTGTCGTCGACGTAGGTCTCCTCGCCCTGGCTCCAGACACGGGGCCACGAGACGGCATCGTCCGCCGGTGCATCGTGATCCAGGGCATTGACGGTCGCATGCACGACGCTGCTCGTGATCCGGTACCCGCCTGACCCTCCACACGCGAGCACGGCGACGTCGTCCTCGTTGGTGGCGAGAACTGCTGGAACGCCGAAGAGGGGCATCTTTCCGGGAGCGATCGAGTTGATCCGGCCCGGAGCTGGGTCGTAGTTCGCCATGCCGGTGTTGAGGAAGAGCCCGGTCTCGGGCACGTGGACGAGGCAGCCGAAGTCCTGCCCGATGGTCGTGATCACGACGGCGGCCATTCCGTCGCTGTCGATGACGGCCACCTGCGTCGTCCCGGTGACGCCGCCGGTGCCGCCGGATGGCGGAGTGATCCCGATCGGCGTTCCGGCACTGATCGGTCGCGGGGCTGCGTGACCGGCGTCGATCGCCTCGGCCCGGATTCGCGCGTATGCAGGATCGCGGAGCGCCGCGGAGATCTCGGGGGTGACGGCCGGATCGCCCGACCATGCGAGCGCGTCGACGAAGACGTGCCCGAACGCCTCGGCCATCAGATGGAGCTCCGCAGCAGAGCCAGGATCGAGCGAGCCGAGCGGGAGGTTTGCGAGGACGCCGAACAGTTCGTGGCCGAGGTCGTCCTCCGCTGTCGTGATGTTCCATCCCCGATAGCGCGTCGGCGTCTCGGCGACGATCCGCGGCACGTAGGTAGCGATGTCGGCCGCGGTCAGGATGCCGCCGGCGTCGGCAACCGCGCGCTCGATGTACTGCGTCCGCTCCGGGTTGATGAACGCGGCCTCGCCCTCTCCAGCGATCGCCCTGAGCGTGCCCGCAAGCGCGCTCATGTCGAGGCGCGATCCGCGGCCCCAGTCGTCATGCCCTGTCGGCGGGTCCCCGTTCTGCAGGAGTGCTGCCGCCGCACTGGGCTGTAGGCGAATGTCGTGCAGTCGCTGCAGGATCGTCAGGCCGAGGTGCCAGTCGACTGCAACTCCGGCATCCGCCGCAGCAATCGCCGGTTCGAGGACGACAGCCAGCGGGAGTCGGCCCCCGCGTCGGTGAGCGGCGCACAGCCCCGCTACAGCGCCCGGCACTGCCGTCGCGAGGCCACCGAGCTCGCTCTCCCGGCCCTCGACGTGCGGCCAGGCGTCCCGGGCACGAAGGACGCCTCCGGTCACGGTGAACATGTCGTCCGAAGCGGCGGCGGGTGCGCGCGGGCCGTGATCGACGGTGAAGAACTCGCGCTGCTCGGGAATCCAGACGGAGAGATGGCCGTAGCCAGCGAGCCCGGCATTGTTCGGCTCGACGACGCAGGCGCAGAACGCGCCGGCGACCATGGCATCGATCGCGTTTCCTCCGGCTTCGAGGGTGACGAGAGCAGCTTCGACCTCGGTCGGATGTCCCGCGGCCACCGCAGCACGTCTTCCTCGGGCGACCTGCTCAGCCACGCGCAACAACCTCCGGCGTGACCTCGATCACGGTGGGTCGATCTGCGCCGAGTGCTGTCCTGATCGCTGTCGACACCTCATCCAGCGAGTGGGGCCTGACGCCGTGACAGCCGAAGCCCTCGGCGATACGAACGAAGTCGGTCGCCGTCGCGTCGGTCCCGATCGGACTGATGTGGTCGAGGGCCATGGCGTCCCTGATCTCGCCGTAACCCTGGTTGTTCCAGATCACGATCGGCAACGGGAGGCGCAAGTCGCACGCCGTCGCGAGCTCCTGCACCGTGAAGAGGAACCCTCCGTCACCAGCAAGAGCGAGAACCGGTCGATCCGGAGCCGCGACGGATGCGCCGATAGCCATCGGCAGCGCGCAACCGAGCGTTCCGTAGCCAATCGGCATCAGCCAGGAACGCGGATGATTGACGTCGAGGGCGTGGTTGGCGGCATAGCCGGGCTGAGTCGAGTCCACCGCCACGATCCGATCGGACGGGAGCGCCTCGTCGATCGAGCGCACGAGCGGCATGTGGATCGCAAGATCGTGTGGCCACACGATCGCCCCGACCGCTTCCCGGACGCGGTTCGCTGCCTCGACCTCGCGACCCGAGTCGGCGACGGTGTCGGCGAGAGCTTCGAGGACTTCGTGGGCATCTCCCTGAATCGCGAGTGACGATGGCACCGGGACGGCGAAGGCGTCCTCGTCGAGATCGACGCGGATGATCGTTCCCGGGAATCCGAACGGCCGCTCGAGCATCCACCAGTCGAGATCCGAGAGCTGGGTACCGACGGCCAGAACAACATCGGCGTCGAGGAAGAGCTGATCGACCGGTGCGAACCCCATGCGCGATGGCACGACGAGAGGGTGGGCCGCCGGTACCGCTCCCTTGGCGTTGATCGTCAACCCGAGCGGGGCACCGAGCTTCTCGGCGAGGCGCGCTGCCGGGACGCCGGCATCACGCGCACCTCCTCCCAGAACGATTGCCGGCGATCGTGCTCCCGTCAGCAGCTCGGCAGCACGAGCAAGGGAGTTGGCATCCGGCGCCGGGCGGACCTTCGAACGCCGGCCGAGCGGCGCGTCGCCCGCGAAGTGCAGGCGGGAGACGTCGATCGGGATCTGAATATGAACTGGCCCCGGGGCGCCGGATGCTCCTCCCAGCACATCCCACGCCTCTGCGACAACATCGTCGACCTGTGCGGGGTCGAGAAGCGCGAGGGTGCGAAGCGTCACGGCCGCGGTGACGGCTGCTTGATCGGGAAGGTCGTGGATGACGCCGAGCCGTCGGCCGGCATGGGCGGTATTGACTGCTCCCGAGATCACGAGCAAAGGCGTGGAGTCGTGGCGTGCCTGCCCGAGCGGCGTGAGGATGTTCGTCACGCCCGGTCCCGAGATGACGAACGCGACCCCCGGTCGGCCCGCAACGCGGGCGTACCCATCGGCCATGAATCCGGCTCCCTGCTCATGGCGGGCAGTGACGTGACGAATCCCTGTCTGCTCGAGTCCGCGGTAGAGCTCGAGGGTGTGAACGCCGGGAATGCCGAACACGACCTCCACGCCGCGTGCGGCGAGGCGTTCGACGACGGCGACGCCGCACGAGCTCACCTGGCCCTCCCCTCGACAACGGGCGTCAGTGGCCGGCCAGTTCGGGCCCACGCGATCACGTTCTCTGCCTGGTGGGCGCAGGCCGCGGCTTCGGATTCGGCACTGTAGAAGGCTGCGTGCGGCGTCACGATCACGCGCGGGTGCGTGCGAATCGCGGCATCCGCGGCGGGCGGCTCTCCTGCAACGACATCGAGTCCCGCGCCCGCGAGCTGCCCCGAATCGAGAGCGGAAAGCAGAGCAGCCGTATCGACGAGCGCTCCACGCGAGACGTTGACGAGATACGTGCCTGCCTTGCACTTCGTGAGAACCTCGGCGTTGACGAGGGGGGGAGCGCCTCGCTCGGCAGGGACGTGAAGCGAGATCACGTCGGCCTGCTCGAGGAGTTGATCGAAGGGGACGAGCGCAATCCCATCGGGTAGCGGCCCGATCGGAAGCGGATCACTTCCGATGATCTCGCCAAAGACAGGGCGCGCGATCTCGGTGAGTCGGCGCCCTGTTCGCCCGAGGCCGACGATGCCGAGCGTGAGGGTCGACGGCCGCCGCCTCGGGCCGGTCGAGAACGCATCCCAGCCGCCGTCCCGGACGTGACGATCGAGGAACGGGAGGTGACGAACGAGGGAGAGCGCCATCGCGAGCGCGGTCGCGGCAACCTCCTCGGTGACGGCACCCGGCGTGTTCGCGACCCAGACTCCGTGCTCGCGTGCTGCGTCGAGATCGACCTGGTCGACGCCGACCGTCACCGTCGAGACCAACCGGAGCTCGGGCAGCGACGAGAAGACGGCTCTCGTGAAGGGGCTGTCTCCGAGCAACACGACCTGCGCGTCGCGAGCCGCGTCGCTCACTTCGCCGGGTGTCGATGCAATCACTTCGTCAACGATGCATCCCGCGACGCGTAGGCGCTCAGGCCCGTCGTGGCGATCGGCCCGCGCGGTGTCGACGTAGACGGCACGCGTAAAGCTCCCCACGCCGCGATGCTACAGGGCACTCCGCCGAGACCGACCGGCCACCCGCGAGCGACTGATATGAATCGTCGCTCAGTGGTCTCTCCGAAGAATCCTGCCACGCTGCGCGTGGCTGCAAACACATCGCAGGGCTTCGTCCTCGGTCGCACCCGTACAACCCGGTATGGGGGCTCCCTGCGTCCTCGCCCTGCTCGGTTTTCGCCGGCGCAACACGACAGGATTCTTCGGAGCGACCACTAGTGCGTCGCCCCACCCACCTGCGCGGCCTTCTGGTCCTCCCGACAGCCGTGTGGACGGGGCTGTTCTTCTTTCTCCCCCTCGCACTGCTGCTGCTCTACTCGTTCGGGCAGATCAACGTGATCACGTTCAAGGTGACGTGGGGCTGGAACGCAGACAACTTCTCCCGGATCTTCGACAGCCTCTACCTGTTCCCGATCGGGCGGAGCCTCCTGCTCTCGTCTGCCGCCACCCTGATGTGTCTCATCGCCGGCTTCCCTGTTGCACTGTGGATCAGTCGTCTGCGTGGGTGGCAACAGAATCTGGCGTTGCTCGCGGTGATGATCCCTTTCTGGTCGTCGTTCGTCGTGCGCACGTATGCGCTCGTGAACCTCCTCGGAGACGGCGGACCGCTCTGGAACCTCTCCAGCGCCCTCGGGATCTCGTCGAACGCGCCCGGAATCCTCTACTCACCGGAGGCAATCGCGATCGGGATCCTCTACACGTACCTGCCCCTCATGATCCTGCCGTTGTTCGTCGCCCTGGAACGGATCGATCCTGCAATGCTCGAAGCTGCTGCCGACCTGGGAGCCACCGGTTATCGAACGTTCCGGCGCGTGATCCTGCCGATGGCCGCCCCCGGGATAATCGCGGGCTGCATCCTCGTCGGAATCCCTGCGACAGGCGAGTACGTCATCCCTGCGATCCTCGGCGGAGGCAAGACGCTGATGATCGGCAACGTGATCGCCGACGAGTTCCTCAAGGTCGGTGACTATCCGTTCGGCTCCGCGCTCGCGACAACGCTCATGGTCGTGTTGACCGGGATCCTGCTCATCGCCCGATCACGTCTCCGCCGCTACGAGGACGTGCTGTCGTGAAGCGTCCGTCGGGCGTCGCCCTCGCCTCGATCGTCGTTCTTCTCGGGCTCTGGGTCCCGCTCGGGCTCGTCGTTGCAAACTCGCTGAACGCCGACGAGTTGCTCGTCGGCTGGGGTGGGTTCACGACACAGTGGTACGGCGAAGCGCTGAGCGACGCGCGCGTCCGGAACTCGTTCTTCACGAGCCTCGAGGTCGCTGCGGTGTCGACGGCCCTCGCCGTTGTGATCGCGCTGACCGCGGCGATGTGGGCCCGTCGTGCCTCCCGGCGAGGCCGCGGAACGCTCGATGCGAGCACCTACATGCGGATCATCCTTCCGGAGACCGTGATTGCGATCGGTCTCTTTCTTCTCCTGCGCCGGTTCGACGTCGCTCTCGGCCTCGCGACCGTGGTGATCGGCCACGTGGTGTTCAACTCCGCGTACGCGACGATCGTTCTGCAGGCACGCTTCGCGACGATGACGCCCGACCTCGAGGAAGCCGCTGCCGACCTGGGGGCAACACCGTGGCGCACGTTCCGGCGTGTCACGTTCCCATCGATCCTTCCAGCTCTCATCGTCGCGAGCCTGCTCGTCTTCACGTTCTCGTTGGACAACGTCGTCACGTCGCTGTTCCTCGGCGGCACGGAGACAGAGACTCTTCCGGTGCTGCTCCTCGGCAAGATCCGGATCCGCGTCACACCGGAGGTCAACGCGATCGGCGTACTCGTCATGCTGGCCACGACGGCGCTCCTCGCCATCGCCGCAGTCATCTTCGGGCTCCGATCGTCAGCAGGGTCGGGGCCGCGGAGACAATCGGCAAGGCACGGAGCATCGTGACCGACGTAAACCCCACCACTCCCGCCGACGAGCGGGAGCCTGCCGTCCGCCTGATCGACCTCGAGCGGCGCTTTGGCGATGTCGCGGCAGTCGATGGCATCAACCTCGACATCGCCGACGGTGAGTTCTTCTCGCTGATCGGGCCGAGCGGGTGCGGCAAGACGACGACGCTGCGGATGATCTCCGGCCACGAGGAGCCGACCGGCGGCCAGATCGAGGTCAAGGGGCAGCCGATGAGGGGCGTACCGCCCTACCGACGACCCGTCACGACCGTCTTCCAGAACTACGCGCTCTTCCCACATCTCGACGTGTTCGAGAATGTCGCGTTCGGCCTGCGCGAGCGCCGCACGCCCGGCGACGAGGTGCGCCGCCGTGTCGAGTCCATGCTCGACCTCGTCCAGCTGCAAGGACGGGAGAGCGCCCGGCCACGCCAGCTCTCGGGCGGCCAGCAACAGCGAGTCGCGCTTGCCCGCTCCCTCGTCCTCGATCCGAAGGTGCTGCTGCTCGACGAACCGCTCGGTGCCCTCGACCTGAAGCTCCGCCGCGAGCTCCGGACGTTTCTCAAGCAGGTGCAGCACGAGGTGGAGATCACGTTCGTCTACGTGACGCACGATCAGGAGGAGGCGTTCTCGATGTCCGACCGGGTCGCCGTCATGCAGCACGGCCGGATCGACCAGGTCGGGAGCCCACAGGATGTCTACTTGCGACCGGAGACACTGGCCGTCGCCGGTTTCGTCGGCGCGGCCAATCGACTCCCCGGACGGATCGTCGACCGTGACGGTTCCCGCTACCGCGCCGACTTCGGGATGCTCGGGACCTGGAGCGTGCCCGGCACGGCGGGACTCGAGCGTGGAGCGCCCGTTGTCGGCGTCGTCCGCCCCGAACGGTGTTTGCCCGACTCCGGCACGATCACCGTGAGAGGGCGGGTCGCGGATGTCGCGTTCGTCGGGCCGGCGATCCACATCAATCTCGACCCCGAGGCCCCGGGCGTCGAGCTTCACGCGGCGGTGTCCGGGAATGCCAGGGATGTTGAGCGTGCGACGGCGTTCGGGTTCGAGCCCGATGACGTCTGGCTGGTTCCGGGTGGCTGACGTGCGGGACATCGTGACCCCTTGACCTACGCGCTTGCAGGACGCTGTGGACGTACCGGCGCCTTCGGTGCTTGCGTCGCAACCTCCGATATCGCGGTCGGTGCCCGCGTACCGTTCGCGGAGGCAAACGTCGGTGTCGTGCTCACGCAGCATCGCACCGACCCACGGCTCGGCCCCGCGGGGCTCGACCTCCTTCGGGTCGGGCATACGGCAGCCGAGACCGTTGCAGCCCTCGTCGAGTCGACGCGCTTCGGCCGCTGGCGACAGCTCGCTGTCGTCGACGGGTCGGGCGCGACGGCGTCGTTCAGTGGAGCCGAGGTCACGACCACGATGGCCGAGGTGCACGGACGTGAATGTGTCGCGATCGGCAACGTTCTCTCGTCACCGTGCGTCTGCGAGGCGATGGTCGCAACATTCGAAGCCGCACCCTCCGAGACGCTCGCGGAGCGTCTCGTGCGAGCGCTCGAGGCCAGCCGGGATGCGGGCGGCGAGCAGGCTCCAGCGCGATCGAGCGCGCTGCTCGTGGTGCTCGACCCTGCAATGGCGCTCGTCGACCTTCGGTCGGACGACGACCCGGAGCCGGTCCTCGCTCTCCGTCGACTCTGGGATACGTACGCGCCATGGATGGACGAGTTCAGGCTCCGGGCAGTCGATCCCGACGCCGCGTCGAGCGTGCCTCCCCCGATACAGGGCGAGGGGCAGGCATGAGCGCGACCGTACGCACGCTGGAGTCCCTGCCGTACGACATCGAGGTGATTCCCCACACCTGGATTCCTCTCTCCGATGGAACCCGGCTCTCCGCGAAGGTGTGGTTGCCACGCGGCGCAGAGGACGCCCCGGTTCCCGCGGTCCTCGAGTACCTCCCCTACCGCAAGAACGACGCCACGGCTATCGACGACTCCGTGCGTCACCCATGGCTCGCCGGCCACGGGTACGCCGCAGTGCGTGTCGACATCCGCGGCTCCGGCGACTCCGAGGGGGTTCTCCTCGACGAGTATCACCCACAGGAGCGACTCGACTGCCCGGAGGTTCTCCGCTGGATCGCGGCGCAGCCCTGGTGCACCGGGAACCTTGGAATGATGGGGATCTCGTGGGGCGGATTCAACAGCCTCCAGGTCGCAGCGCAGCGTCCACCCGAGCTCAAGGCAATCATCACCTGCTGCTCGACCGACGACCGCTACGCCGACGACGTCCACTACATGGGCGGTTCTCCCCTCGGCTTCTACATGCTCCCGTGGGGCACGGTCCTGCTCGCGTACAACTCTCGACCACCGGACCCGGAGCACGTCGGCGAGAACTGGCGCGAGATGTGGCGCGAGCGCCTCGAGCAGGGTGTCTTCTCGTGCGAGACCTGGATGAGCCATCAGCAACGCGACGACTACTGGCGCCCGGGATCGGTGTGCGAGGACTACTCGGCGATCACCGCTGCGGTGTACGCCGTCGGTGGCTGGTCAGACGGCTACACCGACGCTGTCCTTCGTCTCCTCGATGGGCTCGACTGTCCACGGAAGGGGCTCATCGGGCCGTGGGAGCACACGTGGCCCGAAGAAGGCGTTCCCGGTCCCGCGATCGGGTTCCTGCAGGAGTCCCTCCGGTTCTGGGATCACTGGCTCAAGGGCGTCGACAACGGCGCCATGGACGGGCCGATGTTGCGCTACTGGCGCCAGGAGAGCGCACGGCCCGAGGGCATCTACGACAAGCGACCGGGAGAATGGGCGAGCGAGGAGCACTGGCCGTCGGATCGCCTCACGAAGTCGACGTCCTTCCTGACGCCGGGAGCGCTGTCACCCGACCCGGGTGGCGGGGAGCGCCTTGCCCACAGGAGCCCCACGACGGTCGGTGTCGATGCCGGCTCGTGGTTGCCGTACGGGAACCCTGCAGACCTCCCGGCCGACCAACGGTGCGAAGATGCACGAAGCCTGACGTTCGACTCGGCGCCGCTCGAGGAGCAGATCGACATCCTGGGCAAGCCTGTTCTGCGACTGCGCGTCGCCGTCGACGCGCCCACCGCGTTCATCGCGGTACGGCTCTGTGACGTCCACCCCGATGGCACGTCGGCACTGATCACGCGTGGCATCCTGAATCTCTGCCACCGCGACGGCCACGACGCAGCAGCACCACTCGACCCTGGGCACGTCTACAACGTGAGCGTCCCTCTGAAGGCAATTGGACAGACCGTCCCCTCGGGCCATCGACTTCGCGTGGGGATCTCGACGTCCTACTGGCCCTGGATCTGGCCCTCTGCACATCGAGCAGAGATCACCATGACCTGCGATGTCGGGAGCACACTCGAGCTCCCACTTCGGCCGCCGAGCGCGGGAGTCGACGCCGCCGATCCGTTCGACGCGCCGGAGATCACAGAACGCCTTCCCTTCGAGTGGCTTGAGCCGCGCTCGCCACGCTGGACGATCAAGCGCGACGTCACGACGGGGCGTCACGACTTCGAGATGTCGCGGGCGCTCTGGGGGTCACGGCGACTCTCGAACGGGATCGAGATCCGAGATCAGGATCCGATCCGGTTCTCTGTCGTCGAAGGGGAACCTCTCTCGGCAACGGTCGAGTGCGAGCGGGTGATGGAGATCGAGCGTGGCGACTGGCGCACACGGATCAATGTCCAGAGCCGGATGACAGCGGACGCCAATGCGTTCACCCTGGTTGCAGAGCTCGAGGTGCATGATCAGGATGAACTGTTCTTCTCGCGCACGTACACCGCACGGATTCCGCGCGACCACTGCTGAGGAAGCCTCGATGGCAGCTGTCGACACCCACGTCCGCCTCTACGCCGAGGAGATCGCGCGGAATCTCGAGTCGATCGTCGAGCTCACTGCCGAGCTCGTGACAATCGACAGCCCTACGGACAACATCGCAGGAGTCGATGCCGTTGCAGCCCGACTTGCTCGCTCTCTCGCAGAGCAGGGAATTGGCGTCGTGCTCACCGGCCTGGACGGCTACGGGCCTATCGTCGAAGCTCGGATTCGGCTCGGCGTTGGAAAGCACGTGCTGATCCTCGGACACACGGACACCGTCTGGCCCGTCGGAACGGCTGCTTCGTGGCCATTCCAGAACGATCGCGATGGCCGTCTCACGGGGCCTGGTGTGGGCGACATGAAGGCCTGCCTCGCCACCGCAGTCTTCGCACTGGGTGCACTTGCCAGAAGCAAGCCCCAAGGAATCGGAGAGGTGACGCTGCTCGTGGTTCCCGACGAAGAAGTGGGTAGCACCGCCTCTCGCCCCGCTATCGAACGAGCAGCGCGGATGGCGGACGCGTGCCTCACCCTCGAAGCTGCACGGCCCGGCGGCGGAATCGTGACGAGTCGCGAGGCCGTGGGGGCGATGCGCGTACGGGCAACGGGGCGTGCCCAACACACCACAGACCCACTCCCTCACGCGAACGCTCTTGCTCCGCTCGTTCGCCTCGTCGAGTTGATCGAACGAGAGGTCGGAGCGACGGTCGGGGTCATCCGTGCCGGAACGGCGCGACAGATAGTTCCAGACGAGGGTGAGTTGTTGGTCGACCTGCGGGCACCAACAACAGAAGCCGTCGAGGCGCTGGCACGACGCATCACCGACCTTGTCGCCACGGTTCCGGCGGATGGCGTTGCGCTCGACCTGACAGGCGGGCTGACACGGCCAGCGTGGAATCGTACGGAGGGGACAGCGGCCCTCTTCAACGCCGCGAAACTGGCAGCCGGCATCCTGTCCGTCAACGCGTTCGAAGTCGCTGAGCGAGGCGGCTCCGACGCGTCCTTTGCCGGAGCACTCGGTATTGCGGCTCTCGATGGCCTTGGCCCCGTCTGTCACGGCTCCTGCAGCCGTGACGAGGCGGTGTTCACCTCTGACATCGTGACGTGGGGCGCGATCCTGTGCAGTGTCGTGGCTGCCGCCTGTGATTCATAACCGTTGTCGGACCGTCACCCGAACGATCTACGACGCGGCGCGGGTGCCGAGGGTAGGGTGCGCGGCTCGGGCCCACTATGAAGCGGAGAATGCGTGGCGCGGTACCGGCTCTCACGTGATCAGGTGATCTGGGAGTTCGGTCCCGATCTGCAGGCGGTGCTCGAGGTCGAACCCGGCGATGTCGTCACGTTCGAGACGAATGACTGCTTCTCGGGTCAGATCACGAAGGAGTCCGACCTCGTCACCGACATCGACCTGGGCCGGATCAACAGCGCCACGGGTCCCGTGGCCGTTCGGGGCGCCGAGCCGGGCGACTCGCTCGTCGCCGAGATCCTCCACGTGCGGCCGGTCGAGTGGGGCGTCGCGACGCTGATCCCCGGCTTCGGGCAGCTGAGCGCGCAGGTGAAGGCGCCGCTGACGCGGCTGTTCGAGGTGCGCGACGGGATCGTGAAGATGAACGAGCGGGTCTCGTTCCCCGCGATGCCGATGGTGGGAGTCGTCGGCGTAGCGACCGCAGGCGAGACGCTCGCTACGGGGCAGGCGGGGCAGCACGGCGGGAATCTCGACAACCACTGGCACGGCAAAGGTGCACGTATCTTCTTTCCCGTCCGCCAGCCGGGTGGGATGTTCGCCGTCGGTGACATGCACGCTGCGATGGGCGACGGCGAGGTCTGCTTCACGGGCGTCGAGATCGCCGGCGAGGTCGACATTCGCTTCGATGTGCACAAGGCCAAGCAGGCGACGTGGCCGGTGACCGAGCTCCACGACCGCTGGGTGCCACACGCGACCGCGACCGACTACGCCGATGCTCTCCAGCTGGTCTCGGAGGAGGCGGCGAAGCTCCTCGTCGACGAACACGACTTCACGATCGAGGACGCGTTCATCTTCCTCTCCGTTGCCTGCGACGCCGGAGTGGCCCAAGCGTGCAAGCCCGCCGAGGGCTTCGGCACGATCGCGCGCTTCTCGATCCCGAAGATCGCCGCCTGCCCCGGGCCCTTTCGGGCGTAGCTCAGCGCTGTGCATTCGCGCCTTCGGGGGACAACATCGGGTTGGCGACGGCTCTCCCGTCGGGCAGGTCAGAATCGAACTCAGTGACTTTAGACAAAGGTAGTGTACTCCGAAAACGTACCGTCTTCGTACGCTTCTTCTACACCTCGTTGCGCCCGATCACTCTTGCCTGGCCACCTGGTCATCCACCAGGGGGGGCAAAGGCCTGCGATCCGGCATGAACACTGATGCGCCCGGGAGGATTCGAACCTCCGACCCGCGGATTAGAAGTCCACGCTCGCAGGCTGCAACGAACTGCAACTGACTGAATCTGCCTGCAAGTGAGCGGTTTCAGTGCTGCAACAGACTGCAGCGAACTGCACCTTACGGAGACAGGCCGGTACGCTCACCGTACGCTCACTCCGGCCCCCCTCGTCGGACCAGAGGACACTCGCGCAAGTCACGCCCGCTCCCCCTGAGCCCTAGGCTCAGGTCTGTCCTCATACCCGCAGCTCCAGGAGGAGCTCCACGATCTCGTCGTCGCCCGCGTGCTCGCCAACCTTGACGAACCCGCACTTCTCGAGCACCCGGATCGAGGCGACGTTGCTCATCACCACGGATGCGTGCAGCGGGCGCGCGTCGACCACGTCGAGGAGTACCGCGAGGGCCCGCGTCGCGAGCCCGCGGCCCCAGAACTCTCGCCCGATCCAGTACCCGACAAGCCTGCGTCCGTCGTCCTCCCAGCAGCCGATGTTGCCGGCGACCGCGCCGTCCGAGACGACCGTCCAAGTCAGGGCCGAGTCGTCCGCGAGCGTCTTCGCCCAACGCGCCATGAACGCGTCGCGTTCGCGCGGCGGGAACGCAGCCATCGCCGCCGCTTCCCGGTCGCGCTCGTACTCGTAGAAGACCGGGAGATCCGCCTCGACGACCTCGCGTAAGACGCCCACGCAACGAGCGTACCGCCGTCGCTACGTCGACGATGGGAAGGCTTTCGCCGGAGTCACACTGGCCTGTGCCGACGTTCGCCTCTCAGGCGTCATTCCGGAACACTGGCGCAGGCCAACGACTACGCCCTTGCCGGGCTCCCGCTCGCTGGCAGGCGGCACTGGTCGGGTCAGGGGAGGTCGCACGGCGGGCGGCGGTATGGGTTGGGTGCGGGCGTGGCGGCACGCGCCGTTGGCTGGAGGGCGAAGGGCTTGACCTCTGCCCGCGCAATCTATTTGCCTTCGTTTGCCTCTAGATGGGTAGGACCACTCTTAGGTCGGAAAGGCGAAGCGAGAAGGAGGCAGAGATGAGGACGACAACGAACGTGCGCGGACATGCCGACACTGCTCTACCACGGGTGGTGTCCGCAGATGACTGGCAACAGGCCCGCGACCAGTTGCTGATTGCCGAGAAGGCACATACGCACGGTGGTGACACAGTTGCGGCGCAACGTCGGCGCCTGCCGATGACCGAGGTCGATGCGACGCTCGAGGTAACCGGACCCGACGGTCATACGAGTCTTCTCGAGATGTTTGAAGGGCGACGCCAGCTAATCATCTACCACCACATGCTCAAGCCCGACGACGAGCACCCCTGCCCGGGCTGCTCTGCGTTCACCGATCATGTTCCGCACTTGGCCCATCTGCACGTGACCGATGTGACCTTCGCCATGGAGGCTGCCGCACCGCTTGATCAGTTCCAGGCGTATATGGCCCGTATGGGCAGGCCCGATATCCCCGTTTACTCGTCGGCGAACGGCGGGTTCCGCGACGAACTGCATCCGTCACCCCACGGGACAGGGTCCTTCGGATTGAGTGTGTTTCTGCGGGACGGCGCTCGCGCCTACCGCACCTACGCCACCCAAGGACGTGGAGTCGACGGTGTGCCGCTGATCGACCTGACGCTCTACGGCAGGCAAGAGTCTTTCGAGGACTCACCCGAGCGCTGGCCGCAGCGCGAGACCTACACCTTCGGCAAGGTCCACGACGAATACACGGCCGACGAGCTAGCCGGCCTCGCCGCACCCTCGACCACCGGCGAGGTCTATCAAGGCAACTGATCGCTTCCCGAACGCTGGCCCAGCCCGGGTTGATGCTGTAGCGAACCGGATGGGACCTCGCCGCGCTGAGCCGCGGTCTTGTATCTGGGCGGGGCTTCATCGGCGCCTGACGCATCGCCCTCGCGAAACCAAGATCGCGCGAGACGGCTAGTCTGGCGGCCGGTCGCTCGAGCCACGCGCCGGTTCTCTTCAAGGGGGTCATGCTCATGAAGATCACGCATTCGTTTTCCTTTCGCGGGCGCGAAGGAAGCGCAGCGGTCACGTTTCGAGGAAACGAGG
Source organism: Thermoleophilia bacterium (assembly GCA_043730975.1). Lineage (GTDB taxonomy): Bacteria > Actinomycetota > Thermoleophilia > Gaiellales > Gaiellaceae > Gaiella. The sequence goes on from JAYTJO010000584.1 coordinate 14,904, forward strand.
ATCCAGAGCGCTGGGGGTACGGGCTGCTGGAGCTTCCTTGGCCGTCAACCCTCGCCACGGGACTCCCCGTGCTCGAGGTCGACGTGTCGACTCCCCTCGAAGGCTACGGTGCGATAATGGGGTGGATCCAGGTCGTGCGAATCCACGTGGCGGACTCGAGCACTTCACTTGTTCCCGGAAGCGAGAAGGCGCCAGCGGGAGATCACACCTGGGTCGATGTGCCGCCTCAGCTTCAAGCGCTCGGCGTACCGTTCGTGTCATTCGGGCGATGCCCGACCCTTTTCGACGCCCCGGCATCGACGGAGAGCGACGTCCGCTTCGTCGCCGACTCCTTCCTCACGGCCAGCCCGGATGCGCTGATCAGCCGACGTTCGCAAGCGTGCTTCGGGCTCCGTTGGGGCTACTCGACGAACCTGGGAGAGCAGGCCGAGCTCCTCCCGCCGACCCCGCTTCACCGCAGCGACTGGGAGCAGGCTATATCCACCCTCCAAGAACACTTCCCCGACTGGGGCTTCGAACCCGACTGGGTTTCCTGAGCCTCCGAGCGCCAGCCGAGGCTCTCCGTGCCTCGGTCGCGCGGGGACGGTTGACCGAAAGGCGACAGCGACGTGATGACCGCGTTCGGGGACATTCCCGCACTCGCCCAGGCAACGGTTATGTCAGTATTCGTCGGATTGAGGCAGGTCGTCGGTGATCTCGAACCACGGCGCCTTGGAGCCGACGAAGATGTGCTCTGTCGGACGGATGGTTGGCGCGTCCACCAGCGACCCCATAGCGACGTGCACAAACGCGCCCTCTCGCACGACCGAGAAGAGAAACGATCCGCATGCCGCGCATCGCGTGTCGTTGAGGTCCTCCTGCCCGAAGACGGCGATCTCGTCGAGCCCCTTCGTGATCGTGAGCTTCTCTCGCTCGATACCGGCGAACGCTTTGAACGCAGAGCCGGTCGCCGCTCGGCATTCCGAGCAGTGACAGTTCGCCGCGTAGAGAAACGCGTCTGAGACTTCGTAGCGAACCGCCCCGCATCGACACTTCCCCGCGAGCGAGCGGTCGCTCGCCGTGCTCGTGGATGTCATTGGTCGTTCTCCTCCAATTGCGCCATCACTACAACCGCCTCCCTCTGTCAGAAGCACCCTCACTATCGATCAACTGAGTCCTCAGGACTCAGTCACCACTCTGCCCGAGAAGAAACCCTCATGTGACAGTGCCGAACACTCGCGGCATGCGACAGGGTGCGCTCTTGTTGCAGGCAGACGTCGACGCGTACCGCCGACCGAAGGAAGCGCACGCTGGCGATCAGTCAAGCCTTGGGCCGAGGCCACCGTCTAACGTTTCTGGGAGCAGCGCTTCTCTCGCGAGCGGCTTGAGCATCTCCTCGTTGAAGCTGGTTTCCAAATAGAGCAGATTGCGGCCGACCTCACCGGAGCGCCCTGGACGCCGGACGCAGAGATCATCGCCGTCGTCGCGGGCAAACCGCCGTCCGATTGAAGTCAAGGGACCGCAGGGGCCCTCATGCAGCGGGACGCAGCGACAGGACGAGCAACGCGTCGGTGACGAGCTCCACACCAGCGAACGGGTCCTGGTCGCGTAACTCGAGCGTACCGGATTCGGACGAGGAGGGCCTGCGCGTCGGGCCCTCCTCGGTTTGCTCATTGTTGCGCCTGTGTGCGACGACCTTGCCGCTCATGATCTTGGGCTCGGTCGGCATCGGCCTGTCGAGCTTCTCGTCGCGGATCCACTTGCTGACGAGCTTCGTCGACGCCTCACTCTGCTCGCGCGTCTCGAAGAGGCCGAGCGAGGTGAAGAGGCCGTTGCC
>JAYTJO010000585.1:0-1836 GCA_043730975.1 Thermoleophilia bacterium
CGTCCTCGGAGACGGTGGCCACAACACGAACCACGGCGGCGAGATCCTGCCAAATGCACTCCGTTGGCTCTGGCGACCCGACTCCGAGTGACTCACGGCGCGTCACGCCAGGGGCTCCTGCATCCCGAATAACACGCCTGAACACCGACGCAGGCGAGCGCTGGCGGACACACGCTGTCCTCCCGCGATACGTCGCGGCTGGGCGGCGGCGACCCCGGCTAGCATGTCTGGATGCAGCCGGAGCCGTGGGAACAACTGGCTTCCGAGTGGGCATTCGACGATCCCTATTTCAGGGTGCGGCGTGACACGTTGCGTCTGCCGAACGGCCGGATCGTGGACGGCTACCTCGTTGGCGACCTCACCGACTACGCGCTCGCCGTTGCCGTGACTCCGGCGAGGCAGGTCGTGCTCGTGCGCCAGTGGAAGCAGGGCGTGCGCCGGATCACCCTCGAGCTCCCGGGTGGAATGATCGACGCGGGCGAGACGCCCGCCGAGGCGGCCGCGCGCGAGTTGCGCGAGGAGACCGGCTTCGTGGCTCCGCTTCTCGAGCACCTCGGCTCGTTCGACGTCGACGCTTCGAAGTCCGCGAACCAGGGGCACGTCTTTCTGGCGGCCGGCGCGGAGCGGCTCCACAAACCCGAGTCACACGAGATGGAGGCTCCCGAGGTCGTGCTCGCACCGCTCTCGAGCGTGACGGAGCTCATCGACAGCGGCGAGGTCTGCGGCGGCGCCTCGGTCGCCGGGTTGCTCCAGGCTCTCCGCCTGCTCGAATAGGAGCCGGCTACCCGGAGCTGCCGTGCCGCCGCCGTAGCTCCTCCTCGACGCGCCGCGGATCGAGCCCTCGTGCGGCGAGCAGGACGTAGCTGTGAAACCAGAGGTCGGCGAGCTCCTCGACGAGGCGCTCGTCAGAGTCGGCGACTGCCGCCAGCGCGACCTCGACGCCCTCCTCCCCGACCTTCTGAGCCGTGGCGGCGACGCCCTGGTCAAGCAACGAGACGACGTAGGAACCGTCGGGGCGCTTCGCTGCTCGTTCTGCGATGACGCGCCAGAGCCACGGCGCGAAGCACGACTCGGCACCCGTGTGGCACGCGGGGCCTGCGGGATCGACCCGAAGCAGGATCGCGTCGCCATCACAGTCATCGCGGATCTCGACGACAGCCATCGTGTTCCCCGACGTCGCGCCCTTGTGCCAGTGCTCCTGGCGGGAGCGGCTCCAGAACCACGCCTCGCCCGACTCGCGGGTGCGACGGAGCGCCTCCTCGTCCATCCAGGCGAGCATGAGCACGCGGCCGCTCGCTGCGTCCTGCACGATCGCTGCCGTCAGCTCGGGTGCGCTCATGTCCTGACGTTCCATCCCAACTCCCTCAGCTCGATTTTCAACTCGGGTAGTCGCTCGGGTCGCTCGTGGACGATCGAGGCGATGATCGCTGCCTCGGCTCCGACCTCGAACGCCTCGGCAAGGTGACGTGCTTCACCCGCTCCACCAGATGCGATCACCGGAACCTCGACGGCAGCCGCAACGGCGCGTGTCAGCGGAAGGTCGTAGCCCTCTCGGGTGCCGTCGGCGTCGATCGACGTGACGAGGAGCTCGCCGGCGCCGCGCTCCACCGCCTCGATTGCCCAGTCGACGGCATCACGACCACGCGGGGTCTGGCCGGCATGGGTGACGACCTCACCGGCACGCGCGTCGATGGCGCAAACGACAGCCTGCGATCCGAACTCGTCGGCGAGGGCGGTCAGGATCGAGGGGTCATCGAATGCAGCACGGTTGATCGCGACCTTGTCCGCGCCCGCACGCAGCAGCGAACGTGCGTCGTCGAGGCCGGTAACGCCACC
>JAYTJO010000586.1:0-2407 GCA_043730975.1 Thermoleophilia bacterium
GTGCTATCGCCCCTCCCACGATCTCGTCCTCGAGAACGCGGGCGATGTCATCGGCCTTCGTGGAGAGCGTGGGCATCGCTAGCCCAGTGTACGGAATGCTCCTGTGCACGTAAAGTGGATTTGTTTGGGATCCGAAAAGATCGCTTGTGCCACCCTTGTGCCGGTATTTTCCTTCATGTAGGATCCAAGAACACTGATTCTGGATCCCAAAGGAGCAAGCATGACACCGACCGACACGATCGAGCGCCCCTACAGCCAGGAGGACGTCGAGCGCCTCCGCGGCTCCGTCACGATCGAGCACTCACTCGCCCGCCTCGGTGCGGAGCGACTGCGGAAGCTGCTCGCCGAGGACGAGTGGGTGCCCGCTCTCGGTGCGATGACCGGCGGCCAGGCGGTGCAGATGGTGAAGGCGGGCCTGAAGGCGATCTATCTTTCCGGCTGGCAGGTCGCAGCCGACGCGAACCTCTCGGGAAACACCTACCCCGATCAGAGCCTCTATCCCGCGAACAGCGCGCCGGCCCTCGTGAAGCGGATCAACAGCGCTCTGCTGCGCGCCGACCAGATCGCCCACGCGGAGGGCGACGACTCGACCCACTGGCTCGCCCCGATCGTCGCGGACGCCGAGGCCGGGTTTGGCGGACCGCTCAACGCCTACGAGATGATGAAGTCGTTCATCGAGGCCGGCGCGGCAGCCGTGCACTTCGAGGATCAGCTGTCCTCGGAGAAGAAGTGTGGCCATCTCGGCGGCAAGGTGCTCGTGCCGACCGCGCAGCACGTCCGAACGCTGATCTCCGCCCGGCTCGCCGCCGACGTCGCCGACGTGCCGACGCTTGTCGTCGCACGAACGGACGCTCTCTCGGCATCGCTCCTGACGAGCGACATCGACGAGATCGACCGCGAGTTCTGCACCGGTGAACGCACGCCAGAAGGGTTCTTCCGGGTGCGGGACGGGATCGACGCCGCCATTGCGCGCGGCCTTGCGTACGCCCCCTACGCCGACCTAATCTGGTGCGAGACCTCGACGCCGGACATGGCCGAGGCAGAACAGTTCGCAGCGGCGATCCACGAGAAGTTCCCCGATCAGCTGCTCGCGTACAACTGCTCGCCGTCCTTCAACTGGCGCAAGCACCTGAGCGACGAGCAGATCGCGACGTTCCAGAGCGACCTTGCGAAGCTCGGCTACCGCTTCCAGTTCATCACCCTCGCTGGCTTCCACGCTGTCAACCTCTCGATGTTCGAGCTTGCCCGCGGATACGGCACCGAGGCGATGCCGGCCTACGTGCGGCTGCAGGAGCGCGAGTTCGAGCTCGAGGCCGAGGGCTATACGGCGACCCGCCACCAGCGTGAGGTCGGTGCCGGCTACTTCGACCAGGTTCTGCAGACGATCACCGGCGGCAAGGCATCAACGTTGGCGCTCACCGGTTCGACGGAGGAAGAGCAGTTCGAGACCGACACCCAAGAGATCGAGAGGAGCGCAGCATGACGCCCGTCCAGACGACCCCGATCCTCGAGCGGAGGCCGGAAGCAACCCAGACCCGATCGGCCGAGCGGCCCGTTCTGCTTACTCGCTCGGAGACGGTGGAGTGCAACTGCCCGGAGAACTGCGAGCGCGACCACGAGGTCGACTAGAACGTTCGCGTCGTTCGAAACGCCTGTCTGCACTCGGGGTCGGTGAGCGCCCGGCCGCTCCCGGGAGAGGCTACGCCATCTCCCCTACGGGATATGTCGAATGAGGTGCGAGTCGACCAAGACGTTCGCGTCGTTCGAAACGCCTGCCTGCACTCGGGGTCGGTGAGCGCCCGGCCGCTCCCGGGTGGGACAGGTCCCGCCCCTACGGGATCGGTCGAGTGAGGTTGGCGCGGCGCAACGGTTATCGTGACGCGCGGTGAGCGACAACGTCCTCGAAGCACGCCCCCCTGACGTCTCGAGTGAGCTTGCCGTCGACATCGCTCGTTCCGTGTTCGATGTCGACGGCGAAGCGACGCCACTCGACGGCGAGCGTGATCGCAACTTCCGGATCGACGGGGCCCGCGGCTCGTTCGTTCTCAAGGTTGGAAACCCGGCCGACCCGGCGGAGATCGTCGAGATGCAGGTGCTCGCCATGGAGCACGCCCTCCGCGCCGATCCGGCGCTCGCGATCCCGATCCCGCGGAGAACCATTGACCACCTGCCGACAGGTGCAGTCGAGATCGGCGGCGTCGACCACGCAGTCCAGCTCGTCGGCCTGATCGACGGCACGGCATGTACGCAGGGGCCCGTCTCGCCTACGGCTCGTCGCGCAGTCGGCGTCGCCGTTGCGCAGATCGATCTGGCGCTTGCCGGATTCACCCACCCTCTGGCACAGCGTGCGATCCCCTGGGACGTCACGCGGCTCCCGGAGCTGCGACCGAAGCTCGACCACATCCCG
>JAYTJO010000587.1:0-2268 GCA_043730975.1 Thermoleophilia bacterium
GGCCTCGACACGCGGGGCGTCCTGCGAGACCCCGCAGTGCCAACCTCCGCGACCGTCGTGCTGGTCGACCGAGCGGGCGAGCGCTCGTTTCTCCACTGCGCCGGTGCGAACGGCGCGCTCGGCGCCGAGGACCTTGCGCCGGAGATCTTCGCAGGTCGGGCCTTGCACGTCGCCGGCGCGCTCGTCATGCCCGCGCTCGACGGCGCACCGACTGCCGAGTTGCTCGCCGAAGCGCGGCGGCGCGGCGTCCACACTTCGCTCGACACGGTGTACGACGCCACCGGTCACTGGGAACGTGTAAAGCCGTGCCTACCACACCTCGATCTCCTCATGACGAGCCTCGCCGAGGCGCAGGGCATCTCGGGCGAGCAGGAGCCTGCGAGCGCGGCAGCCTGGTTCCGCGACCGTGGCGTTGGAGAAGTGGCGCTGAAGCTCGGACCCGACGGGTGCTACATCGCAGGCGCCGAGTTCGAGGGCGGCGTTCCAGCGTTTCCCGTTCACGTTGTCGACGGCACCGGGGCCGGCGACGCTTTCGCCGCGGGGGTCATCTACGGGAGGCTCGCGGGCTGGCCACTGGTCGACGCCGCGCGGCTCGCAAACGCCGCCGGCGCCCTCGCCACGACTGCGGTCGGCGCGACCGAAGGCCTGCTCGACCTCGACGAGATGCTCGCTTTCGCGGGCCTCGGAGCGGCAGCATGAACGCTCGGCTGAACCGGCTGTTTGCCGCAGACGGCCGCTGCTTCGACGTAGCCGTCGACCACGGCTTCTTCGGCGAAGGGGCATTTCTTGCAGGCATCGAAACGATGGAATGGGCGATCTCGACGCTCGTCGAGGCGGGGCCTGACGCAATCCAGCTTTCACCCCGGCGAGGCGCCGTACCTCCAGCGCGTCCAGGGGCCACAGAAGCCGGCGCTCGTCCTCCGCACAGACGTCGCGAACATCTACGGGGCCGAGCTCCCGCGCCACCTGTTCAGCGAGCTCGTGGCCGGGGCCGTCGAGCAGGCGCTGCGGCTCGATGCCGCCTGCGTCGTCTGCAACCTGCTGCAGCTCCCTGATCAGCCCGAGCTCTTCCATCAGTGTGTTCGGAACGTCTCGGCTTTGCGGGCCGCCTGCGACACGGTTGGCATGCCACTGATGGTCGAGCCGCTCGTGATGCAGCCGAGCGAGCGGGGACCCTACGGTGTCGACGGCGACGTGGAGAAGATCGTCCCTCTCGTCCGCCAGGCCGTCGAGCTCGGGGCCGACGTGGTCAAGGCCGACCCGACGGACGACATCAGCGATTACGGCCGAGTGATCGAGATCGCCGGCAACATCCCCGTGCTCGTCCGCGGCGGTGGCCGAGCGTCCGACGAGGAGATCCTGCGGCGCACCGAGGCGGTGATGGATCAGGGCGCTGCCGGCATCGTCTACGGCCGCATTGTCATTCAACACGAGGATCCGGCCGCGATGACCAAGGCCTTGATGGGGATCGTCCACGACGGGGTGCCCGCGGCTCAGGCGCTCACTCTCCTCCGTGGCTGAGCGTATCGTCTCGTTCGGGGTCATCGGCGGAGGCCTCATGGGTCGCGAGTTTGCTAGCGCGTGTGCCCGGTGGATCCACCTGAACCCGATCGGCGCGCGGCCTCGCATCGTCGCCGTGTGCGACACGAGCCCCGACGTTCTCGCCTGGTACGAGCGCTTGGATCCGCAGCCACGACTCGTAGCGGACTATCGGCAGGTGCTCGAGGACGACACGGTCGAGGCCGTCTACGTCGCGGTACCGCACAACCTGCACGAGGAGATCTACATCGCCTGCCTGCTCTCGGGGAAGCACCTGCTCGGCGAGAAGCCGTTCGGGATCGACATCGCGGCAAACGCGGCCGTCAATGCCGAGATCGCGGCGCATCCCGACCTGCTCGTCCGGTGCTCGTCCGAGTTGCCGTTCTACCCCGGCGGCCAGGAGGTGGCGCGGTTCATCAGGGAGCGCCGCTTCGGCCGACCGATCGAAATGCGGGCGCTGTTTCACCACGCGAGCGACCTCGACCCGACGAAGCCGATCAACTGGAAGCGCGTCGCCCGTCTCAACGGTGAGTACGGCTGCATGGGCGACCTCGGCATCCACGCACTCCACCTGCCGCTAAGGGCCGGCTGGGAGCCGGTCAATGTCCGGGCGATCCTGTCCGATATCGTCTCCGAGCGTCCCGACGGCCACGGCGCCATCGTCCCGTGCGACACGTGGGACAACGCTGTGCTGCTGTGCGAGGTCGACGACGGGGATCGCACGTTCCC
>JAYTJO010000588.1:0-8502 GCA_043730975.1 Thermoleophilia bacterium
GACGCGGCCAACAGTGCAGGAGGAATCGACAACATCACGGTCGTCCTCTTCGAGATCATCGACGGCGACCCCCTTCCACCGGACCCGGAGCCGCCCGCGGGCGAGCCCGACGCCGACACGGCCGAGCACGCCATCGAAGTCGAAGTGGACGACGCCGGGTCAGTTCCGCTCGCAGATCCAGCTGTGCCGGTTCACCGTCACGGGGCGGGCGCCGGTGGCCGGTGGCTCGCGCTCTTCGCGATCCTGTTGACGATTGCGATCGCGGCACTCGTCATCTGGTGGAGCCTGAAACGGTGAGCGCGAGGAACAAGGAGCTTCTCAACCTCGGTTTCGCTGCTCTCGTCGCCTCTGCAGCGTTCGCGAGCGTCTCCATCGTCGGTACCGGGCTCGTAACCACGCGCTGGCTCGGGTACGTCGGCGTGGTCTTCGGGCTGTACCTCGTCGCGCACGTCGTCGCGCGGTTCACGGTTCCGTACGCTGATCCGACGCTGCTCCCCCTCGTCGGTCTCCTCACGGCTCTGGGCCTCACGGTGATCTACCGACTCGACCCCGAGGATGCTCGGCGGCAAGCGGTCTGGGTGGCCCTCGGGATCGGCGTCCTCGCGGCGACGCTCTTCTGGCTGCGCTTCGACTATCGCGTGCTCGAGCGCTACAAGTACCTCTTCGGGATCTCGGCAGTCGTGCTCCTGCTCCTGCCCTCTGTTCCCGGGCTCGGCCACCGGGTCAACGGTGTCAAGCTCTGGATCAAGGTCGGCCCGATGCAGTTCCAGCCGGGCGAGCTGGCGAAGATCTTCATGATCATCTTCCTCGCCGGCTACCTCCGCGACAAGCGAGAGGCTCTCGCCCAGGGCCGGCTCAAGGATCTCGGCCCGTTGCTGCTGATCTGGGGCGCCTCGATGCTCGTCCTCGTCCAGACGAGTGATCTCGGCTCGGCGCTGCTCAACTTCGGAATCTTCCTGGCGATGGTCTACGCCGCGACCGGCCGCTTCATCTACGTCGGGGCTGGCCTCGCGCTCTTCGTCGCCGGGTCCGCGGCACTCTACAACGCGCTCGATCGCGTACAACAGCGCGTCACGGTGTGGCTTCACCCGTGGACGGACGAGCGAGTGTACTGCTCTATCAGCGGCAAGCTGGACTTCCGGCAGAACTGCGACTCGTACCAGCTCGTGAAGAGCCTGTACTCGATCGCGAACGGTGGTTACGGCGGTACCGGTCTTGGCAAGGGAACCTTCACGACCGTCGACGGGACCCAGCTGATTCCGTATCTCAACACCGATTTCATCTACTCGGCGATCGCCCAGGAGGTCGGGCTGATCGGCTCGGCGGCGGTCCTTCTTCTCGTGATGGTATTTGTTGCCCGCGGGATGCGGATCGCTCTGATCGCCCAGGACGGCTTCTCGAAGCTCCTTGCCACGGGCCTCACATTCGGTCTCGCACTGCAGACGTTCATCATCGTCGGCGGCGTCCTCCGCGTCGTCCCGCTGACCGGTATCACGCTCCCCTTCGTCTCGTACGGCGGCTCGTCGATCCTCTCGAACTTCGTCATGCTCGCTCTGCTGCTTCTCGTCTCGAATCGCGCTGCGGCAACGGCGGTGAACCGGTGAACCGCCAGATCTCCCGTGTCGCTGGCCTCGCTATGGGCCTGATGATCCTCCTCATCGTGGCAACCACGTACTGGCAGACGTGGGCTCGCCCGGCGCTCGCCGAGCGTCAGGACAACGCAATCCAGCGCGTCGCGCAGTTCGAGATCAAGCGAGGCCCGATCCTCTCCCCGTCGCGGGTTCTGGCGCGCAACAAGGAGCGCCGCGTCGGCGACCGCACGTTCTACCTTCGCCGCTATCCCCAGGGCCGGTTCGCAGCCCACGTCGTGGGCTACTCCACCGTTGCACGCGCCCGCACCGGCCTCGAGCGATCGTTGAACTCGATCCTCACCGGCTCGGAGCGCAGCCTCTCCTCGCTCGTCGATCGCTCCCTCGACCAGCTGAACGGGCGTCCAATCGTCGGAGACACGGTCGTTACGACCCTCGATGTGAACGGCCAGCGCGTGGCACTCGAAGCGCTCGGCTCACGCTGCGGGGCCGTCGTGGTGCTCGATCCGAGAACCGGTCGGCTACAGGTGATGGCCTCGTCGCCGAGCTACAACCCGAACGACGTGGAGGAGAACTTCGGGCGCATCGAAAAGATCCGTGCCGACTGCACTCCTGCGTCCCCGCTCCTGAACCGGGCCAGCCAGGGCCTCTATCCGCCGGGGTCGACGTTCAAGGTCGTGACCGCCTCGGCGGCGCTCGACTCACGGAAGTTCACAACCGCGTCGACCTTCTATGACCCTGGCTACTGCTCCGTGTACGGCAGGAGAGTGAACAACTTCGACACGAGCCGTCCGTTCGGCAACGTCACGCTTGCGACGGCGCTGCAGTACTCGGTGAACTCGGTCTTCTGCAACATCGGCCTCAAACTGGGAGCGAGGGCAATCGTCAAGCAAGCAAAGGCGTTCGGTTTCTACGAACGGCCGCCTCTGGAGACGCCCGAAAGCGAGCGGCTGCCGAGTGGGTTGTACAAGGGTGGAGAGCTCTACGATCCCCGCCGCGACCGCGATGTCGACCCGGGTCGCATGGCGTTCGGGCAGGAGCGGCTGCTCGTCACCCCCCTGCAGATGGCGATGGTCGCGGGCTCCATTGGCAATGACGGCATCCTGATGCGCCCGTTCGTCGTCGAAAAGACCGTGACCCCGAACGGCAAGACACGCTCGCGGACGCGCCCGACGAAGATCCGACGAGCAGTCAGCCCTGCCACGGCCCGGGACGTCGGCGAGATGATGGTGCGGGCGGTTCAGGCCGGCACCGGTACCGCAGCCCAGGTTTCCGGTCTCCGCGTCGGCGGGAAGACGGGTACGGCCGAAACGGGGGTCGACGGGAGCAACACAACCTGGTTTATCGGCTTCGCAGGCGCCGACGGTGAGAAGCCCCGATACGCGATCGCGGTCGTTCTCCAGAATCAGTCCCTGACCGGCGGCGCAACGGCTGCCCCGATCGCCCGGCAGGTTTTGCAGGCACTCTTGACGTCGACGGCGAAGAACTAACCGGCGAATCCCATGTCACGCAACGACCTCACAGGAACCCTCTTTGCAGAGCGCTACCGCCTCGAGCGCAAGCTCGGCTCGGGCGGTATGGCCGACGTCTGGCTCGCAGAGGATCAGGAGCTCGGTCGTCGCGTCGCGGTGAAGATCCTCCACGAGCGCTACGCCTCGGACGAGCAGTTCGTCGAGCGATTCCGCCGCGAAGCAACCCACGCAGCGGGCCTGTCGCACCCGAACATCGTCTCGATCTTCGACCGCGGAGTCGCGGACGGCTCGTACTACATCGTGATGGAGTACATCGAGGGCCGGACGCTGAAGGAGCTCGTCGTCACGCGCGGGCCGTGCCCGGTGCCGGTCGCGATCTCCTACACCCGCCAGATTCTTGCTGCGCTCCGCTACGCGCACAAGAACGGGATCATCCACCGCGACATCAAGCCACACAACGTGCTCGTCGACCGCGAGGGGCGCGTGAAGGTCGCTGATTTCGGCATCGCACGCGCTGGAACGAGCGAGATGACCGAGGCCGGATCAATTGTTGGAACAGCGCAGTATCTCTCCCCCGAGCAGGCGCGTGGCGCCCCGGTCGACGAGAGCTCCGACCTGTATTCGACGGGGATCGTTCTGTACGAACTGCTGACCGGAACCGTCCCGTTTACGGGTGAGACTCCGGTCGAGATTGCGATGAAGCATCTCTCGGCGACGCCCGAGCCGCCGTCGGCTCGCCGGCCCGAGATCCCGCACGATCTCGACCTCGTCGTGCTTCGCGCACTCGCCAAGGAGCCTTCTGATCGCTACCGCACGGCAGGCGAGCTCGATCGCGATCTCGAATTGGTCGCGCGCGGCGAACCTGTAGGCACCGAGACGGAGACGGCCGCGACGATGGTTCTCGCCGGCGCCGGGGCTATGGATGCAACCGCTGCCACACGAGTTGCCGCCCCGGTTTCCGCTTCGACGGGAGGGACGTACACCGGCGACGAGCGCTACCGCGCCTACGACGCTCCCGCTACGCGTCGTCGCAGCCCCTGGCCGTGGGTGCTCGTCGCTCTCGCGTTGGTCGCACTGGGCGTCGGAGGATGGTTCCTCTACGGCAACGTTCAGGATCAGATCGACGACAACAAGCCGCTCGTCGTCCAGCAGTACACCGGCATCCTCGAGGTGCGGGCCGTCGATCTGATCACGGAGGACGGGTTCGAGCCAAACGTCCGTCGCGTCCCGAACGGCGACCAGCCCGCTGGAATCGTCTTCGACCAGTCGCCCGTCGAGGGCACAGGGCTCGCCCGCGGCGGCATCGTGACGATCCTCGTCTCGACAGGGAAGAAGAACGTCACGGTCCCCGATGTCGTCGGTTCGCAGATCACCGATGCCGTCGCCACCCTCACCCGGGCAGGCCTCGTGGCGAAGAGCGTGGGCGTTGGTTCCGACAAGCCATCCGGCACCGTTACCGCACAGGATCCGTCGGCAGGCACATCCCTCGTCGAAGGGGCAACGGTTCGGGTCAACTACTCGACGGGGCCGAAGCAGGTTGCAGTCCCGGCGGTCGTCGGGCTCGACTATTCGGCCGCGCTCCAGCAGCTCCAGGCCGCCGGGTTCGCGGTCGCACGCACCGACGTCGAGAGTGACCAGCCCTCCGGTGTCGTCGTAAGCCAGGTTCCCGCCGGGTCGTCGACGGCCACAAAGGGCTCGACCGTGACCCTCTCCGTCTCGAACGGTCCCCAGACGACGCCGGTGCCCGATGTGACGGGCCTCACGACCGCAGATGCGAAGACGACTCTGACGGACGCCGGCTTCAAGGTCACGGTGACGCAGCAGGAGACCGACGTCCAGACCTTCGACGGTGTCGTCATCTCGCAGGATCCGCCCGGGAACACCCAGCAGGATCCCAATACCGTGATCACGCTCTTCGTCGGGGTGTTCGTCCCCGCTGCCACGACTCCAGCCGACACAACGACGACGCCGTGACTCCGCGCATCCGCGTCGCGGTGCTCGCGGGAGGCCGCTCGAGCGAGCACGAGATCTCGCTTGCTTCGGCGCGCTCCGTTGTCGAGGCACTCGATCCGGAGCGCTACGAGACGCGAACGATCGAGATCGGCCGCGACGGCGTCTGGGCACTGCCATCAGCCCCGGGAGCCGCAGCGCTCGAGGAGGCGCACGCAAGCCTGCCGATCCCCACCGCGGCGGCTCCGCAGGTGCTCGGTGCGGTCGATGTCGTCCTGCCGATCCTCCATGGGCCCTTCGGTGAGGATGGGACGGTACAGGGGCTACTCGAGCTCGCGGATATCGCGTACATCGGTGCCGGTGTAACGGCTTCTGCCTTGTGCATGGACAAGGATCTCTTCAAGGCGGTGCTCCGCGACCGGGGTATCCCTGTCGCGTCGAGCGTCACGCTCCGAACGGGCGATGCCGTAGAAAATCCCTTTGGCTATCCCGTGTTCGTCAAGCCCGCACGCCTCGGATCATCGGTCGGAATTTCGAAAGCACGATCCGCCGACGAGCTCGAGCTAGCCGTCGAGCTGGCGCGACGGCATGACGACAAGGTGCTCGTGGAGGAGTTCCAGCCAGGCCTCGAGGTCGAGGTTGGCGTACTCGGGAACCGCGAGCCGATCGCCTCCGTCGTCGGCGAGATCGTGGCGCACGCTGACTGGTACGACTTCGACGCGAAGTACGCCGACGGCGGCATGGATCTGATCGTCCCGGCGCGCCTGCCGGACGAGACGACCGAACGCGTGCGTCAGCTCGCGGTCGACGCGTTCATCGCAACCGACTGCGAGGGAATGGCCCGCGTCGACTTCTTCGTTCGTCCCGACGGGCAGGTCATCGTCAACGAGTTGAACACGATCCCGGGCTTCACCGCGACGAGCGTCTACGCGAAGCTCTTTGCCGAGAGTGGGATCCCGTACGCCGCTCTCCTCGATCGCCTCGTCGAGCTCGCGCTCGAGCGCCAAGCACAGCGGCGCGCGCTCGCGTACTAGTGCGGTGTCTCAGAACGTGATGCCTGCTTTCCCCTGATGCTGTGTTCGGTCCCGGGAGAGGCTGCGCCATCGTTCCCCAACGGGTTGCCCGCGGAACGTTGCGGGACGAGGCGCTTGGCGGGCGGGACAGGTGTCGCCCTACGGAGCGAGGACGCTCTCGAGCGCGTCTTCCCAGACGGCGAGTGCCTCATCGAGCACTGCGTCCTCGATCGTCAGCGGGCATAGGACGCGGATGCAGTTGCCCGAGATTCCGGCCTTGAGGAGAATGAGACCACGCTGGAGCGCCGCGTCGATCACGGCGGCCGCACGTTCGGGTGCCGGTTCCTTGGAAACCGGATCGTTGACCAGCTCGATCGCGAGCATGGCGCCAAGCCCGCGGACATCACCGATCCGGGGCCACCGCGTCTGCCAGGCCAGCATTCGCTCCCGAACGCGCGAGCCAATCACGTTCGCGCGACCGACGAGATCCTCGTCGGCGAAGATCTCGACCACGGCGAGCGCAGCGGCGAGGGCCACGGGGTTGCCGATGTACGTTCCGCCAATCGCGCCGACGTGTGGCGCGTCCATGACGTCCGCCTTGCCGATCACGCCCGAAAGAGGCAGACCGGCGGCAATCGACTTCGCGACGCACATCAGGTCTGCCTCGACCGCGAAGTGCTCCATCGCAAACATCCTTCCCGTGCGGCCGAACCCGGTCTGCACCTCATCTGCAACGAGGATGATTCCCTCGCGGTCGCAGATCCGGCGGAGACCCTCGACGAACTCGGCCGGCGCCGGGATGAAGCCACCCTCCCCGAGTTGCGGCTCGAAGACGATCGCCGCGACCTGGGACGGTGCGACATGCGAGGAAAACATCCGCTCGAGCTCGGCGAGTGCATCCGCCGGTGACGGGCCTCTGTACGCGTCGGGGAACGGCGCGCGGTAGACCTCGGGAGCAAAGGGTCCCATTCCGGTCTTGTATGGGTGCACCTTGGAGGTCATGGTCATCGCGAGCATCGTCCGCCCGTGAAACGCCGCCTCGAACACGATTACTGCGGGGCGCCCGGTGGCAAGTCGCGCAATCTTGACGGCATTCTCCACCGCCTCCGCTCCAGAGTTGAAGAACGCAGCCCGCGTCGGCCCTGCGAAGGGCGCAAGGTCGCCGAGCCGCTCCGCGAGCTCGACGTAGGACGCATAGGGAACAACCGTAAAGTCCGTGTGTACGAAACGTGCCGCCTGCTCCTGAATCGCATCGACGACCCTCGGGTGGCAGTGGCCGACGTTGATGACGCCGACACCCCCGGCGAAATCGATGAAGGTGTTGCCGTCGATGTCCGTGATCGTTGCGTTCAGAGCATCGGCGACGAATATCGGGAGGTACACCTGCAAAGGCTTCGCGAGCGCGGTTTCGCCGCGCGCCAGGAGGTCGCGGGAGCGAGGCCCCGGGATCTCCGTGCGAATCTCGATTGATCTCGTCGTTGCCACCGCGGAAGCGTACCGGAGCACCGGGTGGCTACTCTCGACACAGTGGAGCTCCAGGATCTCTCACGCGACCCGCACGCCCAGTTCGACTCCTGGTTCGCCGAGGCGATCGCGGCGGGTGTATCCGACCCCGAGCAGATGGCTCTTGCAACAGCCACGCTGGATGCAATGCCGTCAGTCAGGATGGTGCTGCTCAAGGGCCACGACGCGCGCGGGTTCGTCTTCTACACGAACCGCACGAGCCGGAAGGGCATTGACCTCCGGGACAACGCGAGGGCCGCGGGCGTTCTGCACTGGAAGCCGCTCGAGCGGCAGGTGCGGTTGGAGGGCCCGGTCGTCCAGCTGACTGATGACGAATCGGCCGCGTACTTCGGTACGAGAGCCCGGGAGAGCCAGATCGGCGCCTGGGCGTCGCCGCAGTCGCAGGCGATCGCGGATCACGGTGAGTTGGATCGACGCGTCACCGAACTCGAGCAGAGGTTCAGCCCCGGGTCAGAGGTGCCGCTGCCGCCGTTCTGGGGCGGATACCGCATCGTTGCGACGACCATAGAGTTCTGGCAAGGGCGGCCCGGCCGCCTACACGACCGGATCCGGTACGACCTGGCTTCGGATGGCTGGAAGCTGCAGCGACTGGCGCCGTAAAGCCTCTAGCCGCCGTACGTCGTTCCTGCAGGAGCGAGAGCGGGCTTGGTGTACAGCCCGGATGCATTCCAGAGCAGGTATCCCTTCGCACCCTGAAGTCGAGCGGCAGCGATCTGTGCGAGCACCTCGTCGGTGGTGTAGTCCCAATCCTGGATCCAGGGGACGAGCTGAGCCTGCGAGCCCTTGATCTGCCGCCGGAAGTCCGTGAGCGTCCGGAAGACCGTCTCACCGGGCTCCGCGACGGGACTCTCCAGCCCGAGCTCTCCATCGCCGTAGAGCACCGGGTAGGACATCGGGGAGACACTGTCCGCGTGCTTGGAGATCCAGCGAGGAACCTGCCCTATCCCGAGATCG
>JAYTJO010000589.1:0-1926 GCA_043730975.1 Thermoleophilia bacterium
CGGCGGAACGGCCGTTCTCGACGATTTCTGGTTCGACCCAGCCATTCCTGACAAGCGGCGCGATGGCTGGCTCCGGCATCCACTCTTGACCACCGTCGAGCTCTGGGTGACACCGCAACGGCGTGCGCTCGTTGCCGTTCGGCGATAGCGCTTCAGTCGCGTTTAGCGCGTGCCGATAGACCTCGCATGGTCACGTGGCCCCATTCGGTCGATGACATCGGCGGCTTCCTGATCACGTGGCTGCCGATCGTCTTCTTCGCGATCATCATCTGGTTGCTCCTGCGCACGATGTCGCTCGTGCCGAAGGTCAAGCCTGCGATGGTCGATCGGGACACGACCGATCCCGTCGGCTGGAGCGACGTCGCGGGAGCCGATGAGGCAAAGGAGGAGCTGAAGGAGGTCGTCGAGTTCCTCCGCGACCGGAAGAAGTTCGAACGACTCGGAGCGCGTGTCCCGAAGGGCGTGCTTCTGTACGGGCCACCCGGTACGGGGAAGACGCTGCTTGCGAAGGCCGCAGCCAATGAGTCTGGTGCGAACTTCTACTCCTCGAGTGCGTCCGCCTTCGTCGAGATGTTCGCCGGGCTCGGGGCCGCCCGAATCAGAAAGCTCTTCGCCGAGGCACGCAAGAATGCCCCCGCCATCATCTTTATCGACGAGCTCGATGCCATCGGCAGCGCTCGCTCGGGAGGCGCCCACAACCGCGAGCACGATCAGACGCTCAACCAGCTCCTCGTCGAGATGGACGGCTTCGGCGGTGCGGACGAAGTCGTGATCATGGGCGCCTCCAACCGCCTTCAGGATCTCGATCCCGCTCTCCTCCGTCCGGGACGCTTCGATCGGCAGGTCAACGTTGCGCCGCCCGATCTCATCGGGCGCGACGAGATCCTCCGCGTCCATACCCGCTCGAAACCACTCGGAGCGGATGTCGATATCGGCGTCCTTGCCCGGCGGACAGCCGGTCTCACCGGAGCCGATCTCGCAAACATCGCGAACGAAGCAGCGATCTTCGCGGCGCGGAACGACCAGCAGTACATCCGGCAGGTGGACTTCGAGGGCGCCATGGAGCGCGTGCTCACGGGACTCCAGAAGCGGCGCGTTGTCACCGAGAAGGAGAAGCGCATCCTCGCGTATCACGAGGCAGGGCATGCGCTCGTTGCCTACCTCATGGGTGACGTGATGCCTGTTCAGAAGGTGACGATCGTCGGACGCGGTGACGCCCTCGGCCTCGCGTACTACCTTCCTGTCGAGGATCGGTACCTCCACACGAAAGAGGAGTTGCTCGACGTGATGAAGGTGGCGCTTGCCGGACGGGCCGCCGAGGAAATCGTCTTCGGCCGAGTCACGAACGGCGCTGCGAGTGACCTCGAGAAGGTGACCGAGATCGCACGGGCGATGGTCTTCGAGTTCGGCATGTCCGACATCGCTCCGTCACGCACGATGCGCGCCGACAACTACGCGCTCTCGGAGGAGACGAAGCGGATGCGCGACAGCGCCCAGGCCCAGCTCACCGACCACGCCTACGAGGAGGCTCTCCGCCTGATCAGCAAGCACCGCGTCTCACTCGACCGGCTCGCCGGCGGTCTCCTCGAGAGAGAGACCATCGATCGGGAGGAGTTCCTCGCGATCATGGGTGATTTGCCACGCGAATCTCGCTCGGCGGAAACCGTCGGAACCGTGCGCGCTCTGGACGCAGAAGCACTCTAGGATCCGCTTTCTCAGCTCGCCTCGGGCCGTTTCCACCGGGCCGATCCGGAGTACGTGAAGTAGCATCGGCGAGGTGCAGTCAAAGGGGATCCACCATGTCGGCATTGCCGTCGCCGACCTCGACGAGGCCGTCCTGACCTACGTAGGACGGTTCGGCGGGACGCTCGAACACCGGGAGGTCGTCCCCGACCAGGGAGTAGAGGCAGCGTCCGTGCTGTTCAG
>JAYTJO010000590.1:0-1551 GCA_043730975.1 Thermoleophilia bacterium
ACGTCGAAGTCGGCGGTATCAAGGATGTTTGTTGACAGGACCCGTGACGCGCTTGGGGAGTTGATGGGCCGTAGCCTCGCCGATGTGCGCCTTGCGGTATTGATGCTCGACGGAATCGAGATCAAGGAACGCACCCACATCGTGTGTCTTGGCATCACGACCCAAGGGGTGAAGATCCCGCTCGGGTTGTGGGAAGGCTCAACCGAGAACGCAACAGTTGCGACCGCCCTGCTCGCGAATCTGGTGGAGCGTGGCCTTGATCCCGAGCAAGGGATTCTGTTTGTCCTTGATGGCGGGAAAGCCCTCAGGAAGGCGATCCGTTCGGTGTTCGGAGAGGCCGCGATCGTGCAGCGCTGTATCCGCCACAAGGAACGAAACGTCACCGACCACCTCCCCGAGCGTGAGCGTGAAGTGGTGCGCGCACGCCTGCGCGCGGCGTGGGATAGCGACGACCACGCCACCGCGAAACGGCGCCTCGAGGTACTCGCAAGCGAACTTGACCGGACCCACCCCAACGCCGCGAAATCACTGCGCGAAGGCTTGGAGGAGACCATCACCGTGCAACGCCTGGGCATCACCGGAAGACTCAAGCAAACGTTGTCGTCGACCAATCCGATCGAGTCGATGATCGGAATCGTCCGCAAAACGCAACGGAACGTGAAGAACTGGCAACCCGGGGACATGGCACTACGGTGGACCGCCGCGGGTTTGCTCCAGGCCGAAAAGCAGTTCCGAAAGATCATGGGCTACAAGCAGATCGGCGATCTCGCCAACGGCATCGACAGGCTCCAAAGAGCCCAACAGGTGCAACCCACACACGATCCGGCTACGCTCATCAACGCGTAGTTACATCAGGGAACCGTCGCCACCAAAGTTCCACGACGAATGGGACAACCTCATTTCGGGACCGTCGGGAATGTCCATGTTGGCGACATCACTGCAAACGCCAAGTGGAGCCCTTCGGCGATTGTGCCCCTGAAGATCCCGTTCGGGGCGGCCTACTACCGGGTCAACTTCACGGCGCTTGGAAGTGGCGCAGTTTTCCAGATGGACGACCTGTTCGTTGACCCCATGCGACGGTCGATGTAGCTCGCCGCACACTCGCAAAGGCCGTTCCTTGGAACGGTCGTGGACCTCCTCGTGGGGCCCAGAACGCGCCGGGTGGAGGTCCTTTGTGTTTGTTGTACCCCGCAGGCGATGACCGGCGTGAGCCAACCGTGACCAGCCCGTCAGGGCGCGCGGCGATACTCGAAGGGAACCAACCAACCGGTTGGCCATGCGGAAGTCCTCGCAGCCCTACGCCCCTAACAGGGACCAACGGGACCCGGACCTCAGTGGCCCGGGTCCGGCTTGGGTCTACGCCTTTCGGCGCGTGACCAGCATGTTCCACTGGCCCTTCTGGACGACCTCGTCGCGCTGGTTGATGACCTCAATCTCGTAGGTCACAAAACCGGTGGCGGCGCTCTTGGGGTGCTCGGTCTTCTCGCCGATCGTGCGCTTGACGCGGATCGTGTCGCCGAACTTCACGGCGCCGCGGAACTGCCATTTGTT
>JAYTJO010000591.1:0-9409 GCA_043730975.1 Thermoleophilia bacterium
CCTCGTGATTGGACGGCGACTGGCGACGCTCTGCCCACCCGGCGATGCCGACCACCCGGTCGTGGCGGCCGCAGTGGATTGGGCACGGGAGCACGGCTCGCCCCTCCGCCTGGGCGGCCGCCCTCTCGAGGAGGTAGCCGAGACGCCGCTCTTCCCGACCATGCGCGTGGCGAAGGCAGACACGGTCTTTCTCGCCCACGGATACCTGAAGCCGACCACAAACCCGAGCCTAAATTCCGCAGATCCCGACCTCTCCGTGCCGATCAACCTCGCCTTCAAGCTGCGGCACCACTTCGGGCTCTCGAGCAGTCGGCCCGAGATAGTGCGCTTTCTCCTCACGTGCGACGTGCCGGACGCCGATGCGCTGACGATCGCGGATGCGGCCGGCTACACGAAACGCAACGTTAGTGAGACGCTCGCCGCCCTCGTCGCAGCCGGCGACGTCCGGCGCTACACGCACGGCAACGAGGGACGGTACTCCCTCGATCAGTCCCGCTGGGCGGACTTCCTTGGCCTCAACGCGGCAGACCTGCCGGGTTATCGGGACTGGCCCCGTCTCCTTCGGGCTCTCCGGGAGCTCGACCGTTGGCTCGACGTCACCGACGCGACCAACCTCTCCGCCTACATGCAGGCAAGCGAAGCGAGGGCCCTGATGCGACACCTGGAACCGATGCTGACCGCTGCCGGCGTGCCCGTCACACACGAGGGCAGCGGGGCCGAATATTGGCCGACGTTCGAGGAGAACGTCGCACGGCTGCTCGGAAAGCTTGGGGCCCAGAGGCTTGATGCGCATTAGGAGTGCGTCTGGGGTGGTTCTGCACCAAGGAGCGTGTTCGACGAGGGCGGCGTCAAGGCTGGTTGCCTTGATGTTGCCCTCGGCGGACGCGATCCGCCGTGCGCAGGGCCGCATCCAGACGTGCTTCTAATGCGCATCAAGCCTCTAGCTGTCCATACCCAGGCTGAGCTTCGAGCCGATGCTGTCCGAAAGCGGTGAGGCCGCACGAGGCGGCCTCACCCAACACCTCGCCCGAAGGCGAGTGTCTCCTCTCCCCCGATGCTAGACGAGCGCCTTGATGAAGACGGCAACGTCCTCTGCCGGGAAGGTCTCCGTCTTGACGACCTCCAGCTTGCCGATCTTCGCGAGCACGCGGAACGCGGTCTCGTTGTCGGGGTACTTGACAATCGCGAGGAAGTCCCAGGGACCCATAACTGCAAGCGTCCGCTCGAGGATGCCGCCTTCGAACTCGATGATCTCGCGGATCTTCTCGAGGTACTCGGGTGCCTTGTCGAACTGCTCCCTGCCCTCGGGTGTGACCTTGATCAGGCCGATGTACGTGAACATACGCACCTCCCTTTCGTGTTGCGCGGCTCGCCAATCGGGTCGTGCAACTCACCACCGAGAGTGCCACCGACGCGAGCCGACGACATCGGAGGAGTCACCGACCTTGCACTCCTCGAACTACTGAGTCGTAGCGTTCGAACGGATCGGCGGTCGCGCCGGCAAAGTGTCGTGATGGATCAGCGGACGACGGGCCAGGCAAGCACGGTTGCCACCGGCCGGCGCCAGAGCTCGTGGAAGGCGGGGCCTCTCGGCCCGGCCCCGAATCGCAACGGGGCGACGTCGGGGAAGTGAACGAACTGGTCTTCGCCCCACGTTCCGGCAAACGCCATCCACGATGGTGCCGCCGCCGTGACGCGAGACACGGTCGGTACGACCGTGCGACCGCGGGCGGCGCTGTCGAGCAGCGGCACCTTGTAGGCGTCGGCCACCGCGAGCGCCTCCTTCGGCCAGCACGAACGGGCGAGCGGCTTCTTCCCGGGGGTGAAGTAGTTCGCGTGCGAGCCGAGAGCGACGTAGACGACCGGTCTCGAGCCGCGGTGCGGCGCTCTCGCCCAGTCACGGCGGACTCCCGCACAGTGCTCCGACAGTCCGACGACAATCGGCCGCTCGCGCGTGTCGAGCAGCACGGTTACGGCTTCCCAGTCTCCCTCGTGGGACTGCCAGAAGAGCCCTCTGGCGCTCGAGATGCTGAGGATGTTGGCCGGGTAGAAGAGCCAGTACTGGAGGGCAATCCGGTCACGGGTGCGGAAGACTGCCCCGATCACCGTGGGCGCTGCCGCGTGTACCTGCTCGGCAGCTGCGTAACAGTCGAGAGCGGCCGGACCGTCGACCGCCCGGCACAAGCGCTGGTCGAGCCGCGATGCAGGCCCCACCTGCCGCAGCGAGGTCGTCGAGGCCTGCCATGTCCCGTCCGGTGACCGCACCTGGAGGTCGCTGTCAGCGAGAAAGCCGTCCACCGGAACGGGCGCAAGACGCTCGTCCGGGTGCAGCACGAGCACCGGTGCGTATCGGGCTAGCAGCTGCACGGGCGTCGAGCCTCGCGTTTCCGGCGTTGCAGAGGCAACACCTGTCACAGCGAGGCTCAATGCGACGGCTGCCATCGCTCGTCTCATCCGGCTCCATTCTCACACAGAAGGTGGGCATACTCTGCGCCATGTACCGCTGGCCGCTTGTGATGATGGCCCTCCTGTGTGTTGCCCCGGCTCTCGCCGCCGTGCCGGTCGTGCCGACACCCCCGACCGGGTCGCCGCCAGGTATGCAGAGCAGAACTCGACCGCTTCCGCCCACCGTGCTCGTGGCCGAAGTGATCGACCACGCGGGGCTACGGCGCGTCTTCGAGCGCGGCGGATACGCCGGAGGCACCGAGCGTGAGTTCTACGGCAAGACCGACGTTTTCAACCATGTCACCGAGCGGGTGCTTCGCTTCGGAAGCACCGCCGGGGCAACGAGCTACCTCCGCTGGCTCCGCACGCATTCCAGGCAATCGCTTGGGGCCCCGCGTTCGATCACCGCAACCCGACTCGGGGATGGAGGCTTCATCTACCGGCCGCAGGGGTGCGGGTGCCACACCGAGACCCCGACATACCTGATCGCGTGGCGGCACGGCGATCTCGCGCTAACCGTGCTCGCAAGCGGCAGAGGTGCGAGCCCGAAGACGGCCGGTGCGCTCGCCCGCCGCCTCGGGGGCGCCGTCTCCTGTGCCCTGCCGACGCTCCTGCATCCGAAACGCTGGAGCCGCGCCGCTTGACTCTCCCGTGGGGGAGGAGTCTAATCGCACCACAGGCACCCAGACCAGGAGGATCCACAATGGCAGCGGATGAATTGGATCGACGGCTTTCGCGTGACGAGTTTCTCCGGCGAGCGGCGGTGCTCGGCGGAGCCGGCATCCTTGCAGGTGTCGGGGTCAGCCGCGCGGGCGCGGCGAGCCTGACCGGGTTCGGCGCGACAGCCGAGTCAGGATCGCTGCAGGTTCTCGACTGGTCGGGGTACGAGGTGAAGGATCTCTGGAAGCAGTACGCCGTCACTCACCCCACCATGAAACCGAAGTTCACGTTCATGACGAACGAGGCGAACGCGCTCGGGAAGATGAAGGCCGGCCTCAAGCCCGACCTCGTTCACCCCTGCGTCGGCTGGGTAAAGGACTTCGTCGACGCCGGTTTCGTCCAGCCGTTCACCCCGGCACTCATCAAGAATCTCAAGAATCTCAATCCCGCGATGGTCAAGGCCGGAAGGATCAACGGGAAGCAGTACTGGATTCCGGAAGACTGGGGCTTCTCCAAGCCACTCTACCGGAGCGACAAAGTGAAGCCGAAGGACCGATCGTGGAGCATCATGTTCGACGAGCGCTACAAGGGCAAGATCGCTTGGTTCGACGACATCAACCAGCTCGTCTGGGCGGGGTACTACCTCGGTTTCAAGAAGCCGTATGACCAGACCGACGCCGAGCTGAAGAAGTCCCAGGAGCTGCTGAAGTCGAAGAAGCACCTCGTCCGCATGTTCTGGTCTTCGGAGACGGACCTGCAGAACGCCTTTGCCTCTGGCGAGGTCTGGATCGCCTACGCATGGCCCGCAGACTACGCCGCGATGAAGGCAAAGAAGCTGCCTGTCGTCTACATGCAACCGAAAGAAGGAGCCCTCTCGTGGGTCTGCGGCTTCATGCTCGGCAAGGGCTCGCCCCGTGTCAACGCGGCTCACGCCTACGTCGACGCCTGGAGCTCGAGACAGGCCGGATCCTGGCTCGAGACGAACTATGCGTACGGGTCGGCGAACACGACGTCCAAGCCGGCCGATCCCGCGCTGCTCAAAGCGCTGCAACTCGACAACCCCAAGTCGGTCGGCGAGCCGCTCGGGCACATGGACCGCTACTACCCACGCCGGTCGCTGTACGCCAAGCTCTGGGCCGAGGTCAAGGCATCCTGAGCCCGGGTAGCCGCCACGCGGGATGACGACCGGGCACGACCACGGGCCGCCGGCGGTGCGAGAGCGCCGCCGGCGGCGGCCCGACCTGACGACGCCGGGCCTTCTGGGACTGCCTCTCGGCTGGCTGCTCGTCTTCTTCGTCATCCCGATCTGCTTCGTCGGGGCGTACAGCGTCGGGGCGCTCTCGCTCTTCCCCGGGGCGCACAAGGTGACGTTCTCCGTGTGGAACGACTTCGTGCACGGCTCTGTGTACCTCAGCCTGTTCTGGAGATCGGTACGCATGTCGCTCATGGTGTCGGTGGTCGTCGTGCTGTTCGCCTATCCCCTTGCGTACTTCCTCGCGCTCAGTGGGACGAAGCGGAAGTACGTCCTGCTGCTCATTCTGATCGCTCCCTTCCTGACCAGCTACCTCCTCCGCGTCCTCGCCTGGAAGGTGATCCTCGGCTCGAACGGCGTCCTCAACAGCCTGCTCTTCTGGATGGGGCTCCGCGACCCCGACCACCCCATCTCCCAGTTGCTCTACAGCAAGTTCGCGGTGATGCTCGTGCTCGGCTATGTCTGGCTTCCCTTCGTTGCCCTGCCCATCTTCGTCTCGCTCGATAGCCTCGACCGGCGCCTGCTCGAGGCCGCGAGCGACCTTGGCGCCAGCCGCTGGCAGTCGTTCCGGAAGATCACGCTGCCTCTCAGCCTCCCCGGCGTCGCCGCCGCGTTCATGTTCGTCTTCATCCCCACGGTTGGCGAGTTCGTGACGCCGTCGCTCGTCGGCGGGGTGGACGGATACATGTACGGCAACCAGATCGTCGATCTCTTCGGGGCCAGCCTCGACTGGCAGACGGGTTCAGTGCTCTCGCTGTTCCTACTCTTCGTCGTCGCGGCGCTGACGCTCGTCTTCTCGCGGTTCCTGCAGATCGGAAGGGTGACGACCGGCTGATGGACGTTGCCATCTCGAAGAACGGCGCACGGATCCTCCGGGTCTTCTTCTTCCTCATCGTCGTGTTCCTCTATGCGCCGATCCTGATCCTGCTGATCTTCTCGTTCAACGACTCCGACCTCCCGACGTTCCCGCTCAGCGGCTTCACGCTCGAGTGGTACCGGCAGTTCCTGCACGACTCCGAGCTCCACTCTGCGCTACGCACGAGCGCGATCGTCGCCGTCATCTCGAGCATCGGCGCCGTCGTGCTCGGGATCCTCGCATCACTCGCGCTGACGCGCCGCAGGTTCCGTGGGACGGCCGCCGTCTCGGCGCTGATGTTGAGCCCGCTCGTGATTCCCTACATCGTCTTCGGGATCTCGCTGCTCCTCTTCTTCCACGCAATCTCGTTCCCGCTCTCGTTCGCGAGTCTGGCGATCGCTCACATCGTGCTCAGCGTCCCCTACACGATCCTCGTGCTCGTGCCGCGCCTCGAGCAGATCGACATCAGCCTCGAAGAGGCTGCCCGCGACCTCGGGGCAAGCCGCCTGCGCACGTTCCGCAGCATCGTCCTGCCGCTGATCCTCCCGGCCGTCGTCTCGGCGTTCCTGATCGCGCTCGTCGTCTCGTTCGACGAGTACGCGGTCGCCTCGTTCGTGGCGGGCCAGCAGACGACGTTTCCGATCTACCTCTACGGTGCGCTCCGCTTCCCGAGCAGGCTCCCCGAGGTGATTGCCGTGGCCGTTGTCGTGATGACGGTGTCGCTCGTCGTCGTCGTCGGAGCCGAGATCGGGCGACGCCACGCCGAGGGCCGACTCGGGGATCTCGAGCTGCCCTAAGCCTGGATCCACCGTTTTGCGCGGGCGTTGCATCTCGTGATCACGCAAAACGGTGGATCCAGGCTAAGAGACGGGCGGTGCAGCGGCGAGGACCGCGGTCTGGTCGACCGGCCACGTGAGCACGACCTGTGTGCCGGCCGTGTACGCCGAGAGGCCTTCGTCCGCGAGGCGATGGCAAAGGATCGTGCCCGCAGCGGTCTCGACCTTGAACTGGGTGAACATTCCGAGGTAGACGACCTCCGCGATCTCGCCGACGAGGCGTGAGCCGTCCTCGGGTGCCGAGGCGGCAACGGGGTCGATGCGGACCTGCTCGGGGCGGACTGCGACGCGGATCGCATCCCCCGCGCGGATGTCGGCGCCGGCAGCAACCAAGATCCGCTCGCCGTCGCCGTAGCGTCCCACGGACAGATCGCCGACGATCTCCGCCACGACGACCTGGAGTGCGTTCAGCGACCCGATGAAGTCCGCGACAAAGGGAGTCCTCGGGTGGTCGTAGATCTCACGGGGACTGCCGATCTGCTCCACCCGGCCGCCGTTCATGACGGCGATCCGGTCGGACATCGCGAGCGCCTCCTCCTGGTCGTGCGTCACGTAGACGAACGTCGTCCCGAGTTCGCGTTGGATGCGCTTCAGCTCCGACTGCATCGTCCGCCGAAGCTTGACGTCGAGAGCGCCGAGCGGCTCGTCGAGAAGGAGGGCAGCCGGGCTGTTGACGAGTGCCCGCGCCAGTGCGACCCGCTGCTGCTGGCCGCCCGAGAGCTGGCGTGGGCGTCGTCGCTCGAGTCCTTCGAGCTCGACGATTCGGAGCATCGTCGTGATCCGCTCCCCGTGCTCACTCCTGGGAACGTGGTTCATCTTCAGTCCGAACGCCACGTTGTCGTAGATCGACATGTGCGGGAAGAGCGCGTACTGCTGGAACACCATGTTGACGCGGCGCTTGTTCGGTTGCGTGTCGGTGACGTCGTCGCCATGGAGCAGGATCCGGCCCGTGTCGGGGAGCTCGAAGCCGGCAATCATCCGTAGTGTCGTCGTCTTCCCGCACCCCGATGGACCGAGCAGCGAAAAGAACTCGCCGTCCTGGATCCCGAGGTCGAGCTCGTGCACGGCGACGTGACTCCCGAAACACTTGCTAACGCCCTGGAGGGTGATCGCGGTAACGCGCGGCGCCTCAGACATGAGGCCCGAGTCTATGCCAGCCTGGGTGCCCACGACATGAGGGTCCTACTCCGGCTGTCCGGAGACGAGTGAGGCATCGTCCGGAGCCCAACCGACCACGACCGCATCACCAGGAGCGAAGGCCGAATGCGGCGCCCGTGATTCGAGCCGCACCTGGACGGAATGCCGGTCGGGGAGGTCGACGACGATCTTGCGTGCGGCCCCGAGATACACCGTCTCAGCAACAACCCCGGAGACGGCGTTCACGCCCGCGGGCAGGCCTAGAGCGGCGCTCGCCGCAACAATCGACATCCGTTCGGGACGCACGACGGCCGTGGCCTCAGACCCCTCGGCGAGGCCGAGCCGACTCACGGCGTCCGCGTCGACGAGCCAACGCGCATCCCCGCCCACGAGCGCGGGTGCGCCACCACTCAGGTCGAGAGCGCCCGTGAAGAGGTTCGAGTCGCCGAGAAAGCGTGCGACGAACGGGGTGCCGGGCGACTCGTAGAGCGTCTCGGGAGCGCCGATCTGAACCACCTTGCCGTGCTCCATCACGGCGATGCGGTCGGCCATGGTCAGCGCCTCCTCCTGATCGTGGGTGACGACGATGAACGTCACGCCCACCGTGTGCTGGATGCGCTTCAGCTCGATCTGCATGTCTCCCCGGATCTGGCGATCGAGCGCTGAAAGCGGCTCGTCGAGGAGCAACACACGCGGACGCTTGACGAGCGCACGGGCGAGCGCGACCCGCTGCTTCTGTCCTCCGGAGAGCTGCGTCGGCCGGCGTTCTGCGAGCCCCTCGAGCTGGACGAGAGCCAGCGCCTCGTGCGCGCGGGCGAGTGCCTCACGACGCGGGACGCCCTCCATGCGCAACCCGTAGGCGACGTTCCGCTCCACGTTCATGTGCGGGAACAACGCGTACGACTGAAACATCATGTTGACCGGTCGGCGGTATGGCTTCATGCCCACCAGGTCGTTGTCGTCGAGTAGCAGCTTCCCGGTATCCGGCGACTCGAAGCCGGCGAGCATCCGCAGCAGGGTCGTCTTGCCGCAGCCGCTCGGGCCGAGCAACCCGAAGAACTCGCCCTCGGCAATCGAGAGGGACACGTCGTCGACCGCAGTGACAGAACCGAAGCGCTTCGACACCCCCACGATCTCGATCACGCCACTCACGATGCCGCCTGCCGTCCGCGCAGCCGCATCGACGCCAACACGAGAGCGATGCTCAACCCGAGAACAACTGTGGCGAGCGCGTTGACGACCGGGGTGACGCCGAAGCGAACCATCGAATAGATCTTGATCGGCAACGTGATCTCGATCCCCGCCGTGAAGTATGCGATCACGAACTCGTCCACCGAGAGCGTGAACACGATCAGTGCGCCGGCAATCACCCCCGGGGCGATCTGGGGCAGCGTCACGTGGAGAAACGTTCGCGACTCGTTGGCGCCGAGATCGAGCGATGCCTCGACGGTCGAGTGGTCGAAGTGCGCGAGCCTCGTGCTGACGACGATCGCAACGAACGCGATACCGAAGGTGGCGTGCGCGAGCACGACCGACCAGAGCCCGAGCTGCAGCCCGAGCTTCTGCGTGAAGACGAGATTGAAACCCGAGAGCAGAGCGATCGCCAGCACGATGTCCGGAATGATCATCGGCACGAACACGAGCCCGTCGAGGAGGCGAGAACGAAGCCGCGCGAGCCCGAAGGCGAGCGGTGTACCGATCAACACCGACAGCGCCGTCGCGGCGAGCGCCACGGTCATGGTCGCCACGGCAGCGCTCTTGATCTCCTCGTCGCGAGCGAGCTCCGAGTACCACTTCGTCGAGAAGCCACCCCACGCGGTCGGCAGGCCCGACTCGTTGAACGAGAGGCCGACGAGTACGGCGATGGGTAGATAGAGGAAGACGAGCGCGCCGACGAAGACTGCCCCGAGCCCCAGGTCTCCGGCTCTAGACCGCACGCGGAGCCGCCTCCCCGTCGCCGCGACGGGCGAGCCAGGATTGCACGAGAACGAGCACGAGCAACATCGCGATGAGCGACACGGCGAGCGTGGCGCCGAACGGCCAGTCGCGTGCCTTCAGGAACTGCCCCTGAATCAGGTTGCCCACCATCTGGCGGCGGCCACCACCGAGCAGGTCAGGGATCAGGAAGTTTCCGAGCGTCGGCACGAAGACGAAGATGCATCCCGCTGCGATTCCGGGCAACGTGAGCGGCACCATCACCGTCCACAGGCGCTTCCAGG
This sequence comes from Thermoleophilia bacterium, assembly GCA_043730975.1. Lineage (GTDB taxonomy): Bacteria > Actinomycetota > Thermoleophilia > Gaiellales > Gaiellaceae > Gaiella. The sequence goes on from JAYTJO010000591.1 coordinate 9,406, forward strand.
CGTT
>JAYTJO010000592.1:0-2677 GCA_043730975.1 Thermoleophilia bacterium
CGGGTCTTCAAAACCTGTGCGGTGTGGTAACCCCACGCTCGGTCGGTTCGACTCCGGCGCCGCTCCGTTAAGCCGTTTGCGGTTTCCCGAAAGGGCTCGCGGTCGTTGCGGCGACCGCGTCGGCCTGAACTGGATTGCCGCCTGAGGCCGCTCGAGACCGCCTGGGACGGTGTCGGACTGTGGCGCGACTGTGGCGAGAGCAGGCTAGTCGCTCCTTCTCCCGCGTGCGCGTAGGGGTTTCTGCCCGGAGTGCTGGGGTCAGCTCTTGCGCGGGCCTCGGGCCTTAGGGCGGCGGATGACCGCATCCTCCGCTGAGAAGTTAATCGACTCGTGACCGTCCTCCCAGCGCACCCGAAAGTGCTCGTGACCGGATTCGCCAAGCACCTCGATGATCTCGCCACTGCGTGGAGCGTCACCGACGGCGTGCCCGGTGATCTCGATCCGGTCGCCTACCTCGGCGGGCAGCCCCTGAATCGTCTTGACCATGACCTGTCTCCTTCCTTGCGTCAACTGCATCGTCGCATCAACCTCGACGGCCGCCATCCGGGCATCCACGGATCCGCTCTGCGGTGTTCGGTAGTTCCGGGTAGCCGGGGTCAGCGGCGGCCCGGATGCGCCGCGAACGGGTGTGCGGAAGCGTGTGGGTGAAGGGAGGCGCTGATGCGCCGGATGCTGCTGCTGTTGGTCGCGGTTGTCGTGTGGGCTTCGTGCGCTGTGCTAGTGGCGGGAGCGTCTGGGTCGGTGGGGTCGGGGCAGGCGCGGGTTCGGTAGTTCCGGGTAGCTGGGGTCAGCGGCGGCACGGATGCGCCACAGGCGGGTGTGCGGCAGTAGAGCACCACTGGTCACTGGCGAAGACTTCACATAGAATCGATTGGAAGGGGAGGTGACGTCTGTGCGGATCGTACGTCTTGTCATTCTGGGGTTGCTGATCGCCGCGGTGGTGAGCGCGGTCGCGATGGCGGTCGACAAGCAAGGCACCAAGAGCACCAAGAGCACCAAGAGCGCAGAGGATGCGCCCGAGGTGACGATCACGCTTACCGGCGTGCTCCGTGCGACCGCGGATGGATACGCGGTGGGATCGCGCGCCGTCAGTTTCGGGCCGCCGTGGTACGCAGCCGGTTCGTCACTCGTGAAGAACAACCTGGGCAAGACCGTCACAGTCACCGGGGTGGCGGATGATGACGACGACCTGAGCGTCAGAACGATCGACGGAACGGTCTACCGCGCGAAAGGACGACCGCCCTGGGCAGGAGGGCCGAAACACCACAGCTCAGCAGCAGCAGCATGTAACGGTAAGGCCAAGTCGGCAACGAAGTCCGCGAAGGACGACGAGAAGGACGACGAGAAGGACGACAAGGACGCCGACAAGGACGCGAAGTCGTCGAAGAAGACCGACAACTCCAACAACGGGCCGCCCCCGTGGGCCAAAGCGTACGGACACCGATGCAAGGGCTAACGCGCTCGGGCTAAGGCTCCCCGGTGGAAACGATCGAGAACCTATCGCGCACGGGTCGTGTTGGGCAGCGAATGAGGTTCAGCGGATTCCGGTGTCGATCGTGAAGACGATCTTGTCGTTGTGGTTTGCGCGAACATGGACTGTCGCCGGGTGTGGCGTCTGCCCGAATGGCTTCGAGCTCGTGCGCACCGAATAGATGCCGGGAGGAAGCCCGATCCGGTAGGTGCCGCGCTGGTCCGTTCGTGTCTTTCTGGCGAGGCCTTTGCGCGAGAACGTGAGCGTGACGTAGGGGGCGGGGGCGTCACAGGGGATACCTGCTCTGCAGACTGGCGTGATCAGCCCGCGCCTGACGGTTCCGTGGAGCCCGCTCGGCGAGGAAGCCGCCGAGGCGCCTGCGACGGCGACGAGACTGAAACCGATCAGGGCAAGCGCCCACCTTGGTCTCATCTCTCACCCATCATGCTCGCCCGTCGACGAAGGCAGAGCGCCCGGCCGACGTGCGCTACTTCCTGCGGGTCCTCGAGCGGTGGCGGCACTCCTTCTACTCGGCTTCCTCCGTTTTCACGAGATCGGCGACGGGGATGTCGGACGGGTCGACCCAGTAGTCACCCATGACGTCCTTGAGTTCGTCGGCGGGGGGGCTGTCAGCGTGCGCCACGACCTTCTCGTACTTGACCATCCATCGGTGCGGCAGACGGTCGTACTCGCTCCACCCGAGTGCCTCGATCGCGGCGGCCTTGACGCTGATCTCGAGCAGCGGCGTTTCCTCGAAGCTCACCAGCGCCAACGCATTTGTGATTTCAGACTCCAAATCGGGTCGCACCTGCTCTCGTCTTTCGGTTGTGGGGATGACACCCCACGCTAACCAAACCGTGCCAGACGTGCCGACCGCCCTCCCGCCAAGCGGTTGTGGAGTGGACGCTGCGAAAGGCGACATTCGTACGGCGGCGGGAATCGCAGCTACGGTGGCCCTAGCGCGTGGGCTCTAGCGTTGGAGCCGTTGAGGGTTCGTTCTTCCTTCTCGGCTGTCACACCTGGTCTACGGGCAACGGGAGTTCTTCGGGACTTCCCTGACGGAAGGAATCACATGTTCGCGACCATTCGCAGCTACCACGGCGTCGACCAGACCCGCACGACCGAGCTGACAGACAAGGTCAACGAGACCCTGATGCCGCTCCTCAAGGAGCTGCCCGGCTTCGACGGCTACTACCTCGTGGACGC
>JAYTJO010000593.1:0-4132 GCA_043730975.1 Thermoleophilia bacterium
CGCCGAGCACAGGCTTCTTGGAGATCGCCTTCACAGCGGCCTGCCACGGAAGCGCGCGACCCTGCGGGTAAAAGCGGGACGGCGTCGCATCCTCGCCCCACTCGGCAATCCCGGAGAGGTTGATGTCCCACACATCGACGAGGTCATCGCAGAGCTCGACGAACGGCAGGCAGTCGCGCTTGAGCTGCGTTCCGGCCTCGCCCATGAACATGTCGGTGGACATCCGGACGCAGATCGCGCAGTCGTCGCCGACGGCCTCCTTGACCATCTCGATCGTCTCGCGCCAGAAGCGGGCGCGGTTCTCGAAGGAGCCGCCGTACTCGTCGGTGCGGTGGTTGTAGTACGGGGTCAGGAACTGCTGCGGCAGGTACGAGTGCGAGCCGTAGACGTAGACGATGTCGAAGCCGGCGGTGCGCGCACGCTTCGCTGCGGCGACGTAGAGGTTTTGAAGGTGACGGATGTCGTCCTTGTCGGCCTCGATCGCGTAGGTGAGGAACTCGAAGTCGCTTGGAATCTGCGAGGGACCGCGTGCAACACAGCGCGACTCCATGTTCGGCGCGTGCGGGCCGCCGTACCAGAGCTCGCAGGCGGCAAGGGCGTCGTGCTCGTGGAGCATGTCGCACATCAGGGACAGGTTCTTGATGTCGCCGTCGTCCCAGATTCGCGCCGACATGCGGTGCGTGTCGTCCGACTCGGGAGAGATCGAGCAGTACTCGGTCGAGACACCGGCGAACCCACCCTCGGCCTTCAGCGCCCGGAAGTACGCCTGGCTGAACGGCTTCTCGGAGCCGAAGCCGTTGCAGTGAGGCACCTGGTAGAAGCGGTTCTTCATCACCTTCGGGCCGATCCTGATGGGCTCGAACAGGATGTCGTGCTTGGGATCACGCGCCATGTCGGGAAGCCTCCTCTGGGTCGTTCGGGTACGACAATTCTCTAGAGATCTATCACGATTCTCTAGACGTCTATCAGGAGATGCAAATGGCAAGCGAAGGGGGCGGGTAAGCCCGCCCCCTTCGCCTCCGAAACCGAGGCTTCTACTGCGTCGGTGCGCCGGCGCTTGCCGTTGCCGTTTCCGGCATCAGCGGAGTATCTTCGCGCCAGTGGATCTTCTCCTTGTCCTGCACCACCCGGCGGAAGAAGAAGAGGAGCACACCGATCACGAGCACACCGACCCCGATGACTTTCTCCTTCGAGCCACCGTATCCACCGGCCGCGGTCTGGAAGTAGGCGAAGCCGACGACCGTCAGAATCAAGCACCAGACGGCGAGGATCCCGGCGATGGGTGTCCAGATCGCACCGAGCTTGATCGGGCGGGGCCAATCCGGCCGATCCTTGCGGAGCAGGATGTAACCCGAGAGGGCAAACATGTGCGCCAGGACATACCCGAGATTGCTGGCCGCGTAGATGCCGAAGATGTTCCCGATGAAGAGCAGGAACAGGATGTTGATCACCATGTCCACCGTCATGGCGTTGCCCGGCACGTGGTGTTTGTTCAACGTCCCGAGCTGCCTGATCGTCATCCCGGCTTTCGAGATCCCGTAGAGCGCACGTCCGCCGTCGGCGGTCGCCGTATTCATCGTGATCACGAAGCTCGCAACGAGGCAAACGACGAAGAAGTTTGTCAGCGTTGTGCTGCCGACGATCAGGTTCATCGCGCCCACGTAGTCATACGCGCTCACGAGATCGGCGGTGCCGCCGCCGACGAACCCGATCGGCAGGAGGATGTAGACGACCATCGAGAACAGCGCCGCCGAGCGCAGCGCGAGCCTCGTATCACGAACGGTGTCCTTGTACTCGGGAGCGAACGTCGCACAGACGTCAACGCCCCAGGCAGACCAGCTCATCAGCCACAACCAGACGAGCGCGAGCTGCAGACCACCCCAGGCCTGACCATCCGCGCCGAGGTTGTTCACGAGGTTGGCACTGTCGAAGCTGCCGTTGATAAACGGCAGGATCATCATCACGAACAGCGGCACCATGAGCAGGATCCCGGCTGCGTAACCAAACGTGACGCCGACCCGGGCGCCGTAGACGTTGAAGACCCAGACGGCGACGATCAAGCCGATTCCGATCAGCGCCGGTAGGCCGATGTTAACCGTCCCGGTCGAGAAGTACCCGGTCGTATCCGCGTTGCTCGTCGGGCCGCCGAACGGCTCGCCAGAGAACCAGGCACCCTGAACGATCTGGCCGATGAAGAGCCCGTTGACTGCCAGTACGACGGACCAGCCGATCCAGTAGCCGAAGGTCGCGATAGGTCCGACGAGCGTCGTGTATTTGCGCCACCCTTCGTGGGCGTACAACGCGATCCCGCCCGACTTGTCCGGGAACATCGTCGCCAGCTCGGAATAGATCGTGTTGAGGAAGACGGCGACGAAAGCCGAGATGCCCCAGAGGATCGCCGCGCCCCAGCCGCCGAGGTCACCGACCGAATATCCAAGAGCACCGAGCAGGAAACCGGGATTCGCGAGAGCGATGACGAACCCGTCGTACCAGCGAAGCGTCTTGAGAAGCTGTCGTTCTTCGACTACCGCAGTTGCCACAATCGACCTCCGTCTGGGTTCCAGGGAACGGCAGCCTTTGACACCGCCACTGCCGCGAACCTACCACCTTCTGCGGACGTTTCCTAGTGGCTGGCAACGCCATTGCCAACACGGCAAATACTCGTTGGTTTTGGGGGATGTACGATCACGGCGTGCGCGAACCCCCGATCACGATCACCTGCGACTGTGGCGCCGTCGGAAGCGTCCCCTACGGCAAGCGCTGGCAGTGCGAGCAGTGCGGGAAGGCCTGGAACACCTCACAGATTCCGCAGGCCGAGTACGACTCGCTGCTCGCCGGCGTCAGGCGCTATCGGTTGCTCGTCGTCGGCCCGCCGCTCGTCCTCGCCGCAATCATGATCCCGCTCGCGGTTCTCGTCGGCATCCAGTACGCATTTCTCCTCTTCGTGCTGGTCATGGCCCACGGCCTGCTCGTCGTGCCACAGATCCGGCGCCGCACGACGGCGGCGTCGAGCGCCCGGTTGACGTCATGGAAGCTCAGTCCGGAGTAGTCGAGTGATCGGGACGCGCCGCACCCGAACGAGCGCGGACATCCCGGTCGGCTCCGGCAGCCGCCCGGTCATGCTCGTCACCTTCGATGTGCCTTTCGAGCCCGGGGCCACGGAGCTCGCCGTCGATGCCGCCGTCGAGTCGGGGCAACGCCTGATTATCGTCAACGCCGTCGAGATCACGCTCGGAATGCTGACGCTCTCGATGTATCAATACGTCGGCACATCGGAGGTCGAGGACGCGCTGGGCGCACCCGCCGAGCTCGCGCACTCGCTCTCGGTCGACGTCGAACGGCTCCGCCTCTGCAGCCCGCACCCGATAGAAGCGCTGCTCGAGCTCGTAGCCGAACGCGCGCCCGGCCTCCTCGTCGTCGGCCCCGATCGCGAGCGGTTGAAGCGCCGCACGTACGCGAAGCTGACGAAGCGCATCAGCGAGCGCGCAGCGTGCCTCGTCTGGCTGCCTGCCTAACTCTGCCAGCCGAGCTCGGTGGAGACGGCGACCGAGTGCTCGAGCAGCAGCCGCACGGCGGCCCTGGCCGCCGCTGCGTCGAAGCGCGATGCCGGCCCCTGCACGCCGATGATCCCGGCGAGCTCCCCCCTGCTGTTCCGAACCGGAGCCGCGATCGCCGCGAGGCCCTCTTCGCGCTCCTCCCTGGCCGTTGCGTAGCCGCGTTCCCGCACCCGTTCCAGCTCCTCGATCAGGGCCCTGCGGGTCGTGATCGTGCGCGGCGTGTACGCCGTCACCGGCTCCGCCGGAAGCTCCACGTCGCCGAACGCGAGCATCACCTTGCCGGCCGCCGTCGCGTGGCCGATGCTCGGCCGGCCGAGCTGCGCGACGCTCTGCACGACCGAGGAGCTGTGCGCGAAGTCGACAGTGATCGCGTCGTGCTCTCCCGGAGCCGACAGGGTTGCCGTCTCGCCCGTCTCGCGGACGAGCGCCTGCAGGTGCGGCCGCGCGAGCGTGCGCACATCGAGGTGCCCGAGTACCGCGTTGCCGAGCTCGATCAGACGCAGCGAGAGGCGGTAGCGGCCGCTTTCGGGAACGTGCTCGACGAACCGTGCCGAGGCGAGCGTCGCGAGGAGGCG
>JAYTJO010000594.1:0-3747 GCA_043730975.1 Thermoleophilia bacterium
ATAGCGATGATCACGAGCTCGCCGGGGAACGGCCCCGACTCCTTCAGGATGCGCGCCGTCTCGGCAGCACACGCAAGCGCGCCCTTCATGTCGGCGCTACCTCGGCCGTACACCGATCCGCTCTCGACACGCGCTGGATCGTGCGGGATCGGCACCGTGTCGAGGTGGCCGTTGAGCACGACGCTCGGCCCCGGCAACCCGCCGCACAACCGGCCGATCACGATCGGCGTGGCCGGAAAGACCTCGTCGAGCACCTCAACCTCCATCCCGATCTCGGCGAGGCGTTGCGCGTAGAGGCGGGCGACTTCTGCGGTGTCACCCGTCGGACTCGAGATCTCGACGAGCTCGAGCGTGAGATCGCGAAGGCGGACGGCGTCGACGTGCTCGATCATGAGGTGCTCCCGGGAGTCGATGGATGGTCGGATGGATTGCGGGCGACGCGAAAGCCGATGTGCGCTGACCGGCGCCCCGGAGCGCTTTTGCTCCGCGAGGCGCAGCGGACGAAGGAGGAGAGCATGCTCGCGAACGAGCCTCCCCGGAGAACGCGCGGGGTCGGGCGCTCCTGATCCTCGCGGCCGTCCTCGGCGCGATACGGATACGGGGCGTAGACCGTGCTGACCCACTCCCAGACGTTCCCGGCCATGTCGAGCACCCCGTAGGGGCTCGCCCCCTCGGGGAGGCTGCCGACGATCGTCGGCGCCCCTCCTTTCGAGCCAGCACCGAACGCGGCGAGTGCCCGGACATTGTGTTGATTCAACAGAATGTCCTGCGACTCGGGCTCCTGGGCGCCCCACGGGTAGAGGCGGCCGTCGGTGCCGCGGGCAGCCTTCTCCCACTCGGCCTCGGTCGGTAGGCGGGTGCCGGTGGAGTGGCAGTAGGCGTTTGCATCGAACCAGTCCACGTAGGTGACGGGATGCTGCTCGAGACCCTCTGGAATCGCGCCGTCAGCCCAGTGCGGAGGCGCAGGATGCCCCGTCGCCTGGACGAACTCGCGGTACTGCGCGTTCGTCACGGGGATCGCGGCGAGCTCGAACGCAAGCGCAGACACGACGTGCTGAGGCACTTCGTCGGCCAGTGCGACGCCCCGCGAAGGGCGTAGGTCGTTGCCGAGCAGCACGTCGCCCACCGGTACGTCGATGAGAGCGAGGTCGAGTGCGAGGCGCGCTTCCGGCGCGCATGCGAGGCGTAAGCCGACGTAGTGGTCGACGGCTCCCGGAAGCATCCCGTGCCGGTAGGAGCAGCGAATCTCTCCCGGCCCGTGACTGTAGGCACCACCGCGCACGACGCGCGGCTCCGGCGACCCGTCGTCCTCGCGGCCGTCAGCGGCGTCGTACGAATACGCGCGGTACGCACTCGTCGTCCACTCCCAGACGTTGCCGGCAAGGTCGAGAGCGCCGAACGGGCTCGCCCCGGCGACGTGCAGGCCCACCGTCGACGTCCCGGCGGCAGCGAACGTTGCGCGCTCGAGGTTCGGCGCGTCGTCGCCCCACGGCCACGCGCGATCATCGTCACCGCGGGCTGCCCGCTCCCACTCGGCCTCGGTCGGAAGGAAGCCACCCGCCCAGGCGCAGAACGCACGAGCATCCGCCCACGAGACGTACGAGACCGGATGCGACGCCTGGTCGGCCGTTGGTGCCCCGTCCGGCCAGTGCGATGGAGCGGGAACGCCCGACGCCGCGACGAAGATCGCGTACTCCGCATTCGTGACCTGCGTGCGCCCAATCCGGAACGCTGCGACCGGTACCCGATGACGAGGCGCCTCGTCCGGCTCGGGGGCGAACTCCTCGGCCGGGTCACTCCCCATCGTGAACTCCCCGGCGGGAATCTCGCGCCAGTCCATCCGTCCGTTCACGATCTCGTTCAGCGGGGGATCACCGGCAGCACGATACGGGATCGCCGCTCGGCGTCGGCGTACACCGTCTGCTCCGCGACGACCTGGTGCGTGTGCCGCCCCATCGGCTCACCTGTGTTCGGATTCACGTCGAGCCGCGGCCAGTTGGACGACGAGATGTCGACCCGGATCCGGTGGCCGACATCGAACAGGTTGCTCGTCGGCGGTAGGGCAATCGTCACGGGTACGGCCTCACCGGGCTCGAGCAACACCTCGCGATCGAAGCCCTCCCGATAACGACACCGGATCACCGAGTCGTTGAGCAGCATGTCGTAGCCGGCGGGATAGTCCTCGTTGGCGGGATGCACGTCCACGAGCTTCGCCGTGAAATCGGTGTCAGGCGCACTCGATGAGATCCACAGATGGACGGTCATCGGGCCGGTCACCTCCACCGGCTCGGTCAGTGGCTCGGTCTGGAAGACAAGCACGTCGGGCCGCTCGGACAGGCGCGGGTACGGCTCCTCGGAGCCGAAGATGTCGGGCGACTCGGCCTGGTCGGCAGGGCCGGGAGTGAGCAGGTCGCGCAACCGCAACACGGGGCTGAGAAATCGCGCCCAGGCCTGCTCCATCCCAGCGCCGTCGGCAGGAAGCTCGCCGATCGAGCAATGGAGGCCACCGATCGTGGGGACCGGATGGGCCGGATCGAAGGTGAACGTGCGCGGCTCCGCATGGGGAGACGGCTCCTGTCGCGCGAGCGAACCGTCGCCATGGAGGTAGTACGCCGTCTCCACGCGTCGTGCGAGCGGCCACTCCCACTCCTCGCGCCACCGCCCACCGTGGTCGAGCTTGCCCTCGGCGGTCTTCCTCCCGGTTCCTCCTCCCATTACGAAGATCCGCACGGGTGCCTCTGCCGCAGGCTGGCCCGTCGCACCGTCGGGCAAGAAGCGGTTGAAGAACTCGAGCTGCTCGTCGAAATAGCGCTTCACGCCCCATGCGCCCTCCGCACCGAAGTCCACGTCGAGACAGAACGTCGCGTCTCCACGCATCCCGACATGGCTCCACGGGCCGACCACGAGCCGCGCCGGCGCGCTGTTCTTCGCCGCCATGGCCATGAAGTACTCGGTGTCCGCCGTGGGGAACGGGTCATACCAGCCGGTCGACAGCGTCACCGGAATGTCGGCGTGCTGATCCCAGTACCTCGTGTAGTTGTGCTCGACGCGATCCCAGTAGGCGTCGTAGGTGCCACGGGTGTAGTAGTCGAGGAGCGAGTCCTCGAGCGGTGGCACGTGCCGGAGGGATGTCTGGCCACGCGTCCACGGGGTCGCCCGGAAGAGCTGTCGCAGGTCGCGGAGGTCCTTCCAGACGTCCTGCTGCTTCTCCGGATCGTCCGCGATCTCCTGGGCGTCCTGAGCGTGGATGAAGAGCGCCCAGAACATGTGTTGCTGCATCGCCCCACCCTCGCGACACTGATTCTGGAAGCTGTTCGTCGGGACGACGTCGGGCCAGATCGCCGTCAGGTGCGGTGGGCTCTCGAGTGCAGTTCGCACCTGGGTGATCGCGGCGTACGAACTACCGACGGTGCCGATTCGGCCGTTCGACCAGGGCTGAGCGGCGATCCACTCGCAGATGTCGTAGCCGTCCCGACCGGTGTGCGGGGTGGCGGCGTGGTAGTAGACGCCCGACGCCTCCGAGCGATAGCGGTCGCGCAGGTCGATGAGCGCGACGTTGTAGCCCTTCGGGACGAAGTAATCCGCGATCTCGCTGTACCGCTTGTCCGTCTTGTCGTAGGGCGTGTGGAGCATGATCGTCGGGAAGCTGCCCTCGAGGAACGCCCCATCGCTCGCGGGCCGGTAGATGTCGAATGCGAGGCGGACGCCGTCTCGCATCGGGACCATCACGTTCTTGGACAGGACGAT
>JAYTJO010000595.1:0-3296 GCA_043730975.1 Thermoleophilia bacterium
GGCGCTGATGCGCTCGGTTCGGGCACCTCGTTGCACTGATTTCGCTGCTCGGAGGTGACTTGTAGCCTCCGGCTCGCTCGGATACGAACCGGTGAAGACGATCCAGTATCCGGGGTGGAGACTTGCGAATCGTGAGGAATCGAGCACGCCGACCCCCTTCAGGCCTTTCTTCCGTGCGTCGGCCGCGCGTGCAACGGCGGCGTCCCGGCCCTCGACCTTTGGCACGGAGATGAGCACGATCGTCCAGCCTTTCTTCGCTGCCGGCCACTGCTCGAGCCGGGATACGCTCGTGACGGTCGGCTCGCTGACGGGCTTGCTACCACCGGTCGCCGTGAGAATGGTGTTTGCCGTTGCATCTTCGCGAGTGAGCCCGATCGCGAGAGCGCCTCCGGCCACGGCCACGGCGCCTGCGAGCAGGATCGCGACCGATGCCTTGCGGCGATTGGGAGGCGACGGGCCCACGCGCCCTGCAACCGGAAGTCGAAGGCCGCACTCGAGGCAATACTCCTGACCCGCAGCGACACCACCGCCACACCGCGGACAATGCACCATCAAGCCGCCCCCGGCTCCGCACTGTCGTCGATGAGCGATCGGCCACAGCTCGGACAGAACCGTGCTCCCATCAGCAGGGGTGCACCGCAGGCGCAGATCGCCCCGCCCTGACGTCGAAGCCCACGCGCGCCCTGCAGAAGCGCGTCGATCTCGCTCGCCCGTGCCTCGATCGCCACGAGCTCGGCGCACCGCTCGATGATGAGCGTCTCGTTGAAGTGGTCGCGGCGATACATCTCGAGCGTGAGCCCACCGAGTTCCCGGAGTCGCTCGTCGCGGAGGATGAGCAGCGCCCGCCGCTCGCGGCGAAGATCGCTCGCAGTCGGAGCGGACGGCTTGCTGGAGAAGAGCGCCACGGCGAGAGAATAGCCGGGCGAGAGGTCGCCACCGGATCGGCGTGGCGTTGCGGGCGGGACTCCCCCTACAGTCCGACGCCGCCGACCTGGACGTACTTGACGTCCAGGTACTCCTCGATCCCCACCGCGCCGCCTTCGCGGCCGTAGCCCGATTCCTTGACGCCTCCGAACGGAGCGTTCGCGGCGCTGATGATTCCGGTGTTGGCTCCAATGATCCCGTACTCGAGCTTTTCGGCGACGCGCAGCAGCCGCGCATAGTCGCGCGTGTGGAAGTAGGCAGCGAGTCCATAGATCGACTCGTTCGCGACCCGGATAGCCTCCTCCTCGGTCTCGAAACGGGTGATTCCGGCGACGGGGCCGAACGTCTCTTCCGTCGAGATCAGCATCTCAGGGGTCACGCCGTCGAGCACGGTCGGCGCGTAATACGAGCCACTCCCGTAGGCACCGCCGGTTAGTCGCTCTCCGCCGACGACGAGCCGGGCTCCGTGCGCGATAGCATCCTGGACATGCTCGTCGGCCTTGTCGACGGCGCGGTCGTCGATCAGCGGTCCGATCGTGACGCCGTCCTCCGTGCCGTGCCCGACGACCATCCTCGTGACCTTGTCGGCGAGCTTCGCGACGACCGCGTCATACACACCGGCTTGCACGTAGGTGCGGTTCGCACAGACGCATGTCTGACCCGCGTTGCGGAACTTCGAGGCGATCAGGCCGTCGACGGCCTCGTCGATGTCCGCGTCGTCGAAGATCAGGTAGGGCGCGTGGCCCCCGAGCTCGAGCGACAGCCGCTTGACCTGGTCGGCTGAGGCGCGAATCAGATCCTTGCCGACCTCGGTCGAGCCGGTGAACGAGATCTTGCGGACGCGCGCATCCGAGAACAGCTGCTGCGCGACCATGCCCGCCGAGCGAGAGGTGATCAGGTTGACGACCCCCGGCGGCGTGCCGGCATCCTCGATCGCCCGGAGGATCAGCGCAGCGGTCAACGGTGTCGCGCTTGCTGGCTTGACGACGCTCGTGCAGCCGGCGGCCATCGCGGGGCCAAGCTTTCGGGTCATCATCGCAGCGGGAAAGTTCCACGGCGTGATCGCAGCCGTCACGCCGACGGGCTGGCGCAGCACGAGGACGCGGCTCGTCGGGTTCATCGGCGGCACGATCTGGCCGTAAACCCGCTCCGCCTCGCCAGCGAACCACTCGAGGAAGCTGGCGGCGTACTCGACTTCCCCTGCGGCCTCGGCGAGTGGCTTGCCCTGCTCCGACGTCATCACGAGCGCGATCGTGTCGCGGCGCTCGCGGATCAGATCGGCGGCACGCCGCAGAATCCTTGCGCGCTGGAGCGCCGGGAGCGTCTTCCATTCGTCGAGCGCTCCAGAAGCTGCGTCGATCGCGGCTTTGACATCGCTCTCGCCGGCGTCCGGCACCGAGCCGACGACCTCGCCAGTGGCGGGGTCGGTGACATCGAAACGACCACCGCTTGCGGCCTCAACCCATTCTCCGCCAATCAGAAGCCGCTCCTCGACCCCGGTCGCTGCTACAGCCATCTCGAACCCTCCGTTTCAGACGTCGTTTTCGGACAGGCTAGATGATTGACTCCGAATTGGCGTGTTTGTCGGGGAGGGCCTGAACCGAGCAGCGTGGTCGGCTCGATCTGCGGTAAGGCTGGTTGCCTTGGTGCTGATCGAGACGGCCACGCTGCGATGTGTTCAGGCCCCCAGCCGCGAGCGCGGCAATTCGGGATCAATCATCTTCACGATTGCCGTGCGGAACCTCGCCACACGCCTCGCTGTACGCTGTCTGTGTGGCCGAAGCGTTCATCATCGATGCCGTTCGCTCGCCGATCGGTCGGCGAAACGGGGCCCTGGCAACGGTTCGCGCCGACGACCTTGCCGCCGAGGTGATGAACGGGCTCGTCGACAGGGTTGGCCTCGATCCGGCCGAGATCGAGGATGTGCAGATGGGCTGCGTGACGCAGATCGATGAGCAGGCGCTCAACATCGGGCGCATCGCCGTGCTCGTGGCAGGGTGGCCCGAGACTGTGGCTGCAACGACCGTCGACAGGCAGTGCGGGTCGTCGATGCAGAGCGCGTTCAACGGCGCTGCGGCAATCCAGGCTGGGCACCTCGATGTCGTCGTCGCTGCGGGAGTGGAGTCGATGTCACGGGTGCCGATGTTGTCGAACCTCGGCGCCGAGGGTTTCGCGGGCCTGCACGAGAAGATCGCCGTCCGCTGGCCGATCGTCCCGCAGGGCATCTCTGCAGAGGAGATCGCACGCGAATGGCACCTCTCACGTGAGCAGCTCGATGACTACGCGCTCGAGTCGCATCGGCGTGCGCTGGCTGCGATCGACGGCGGTTACTTCGAGGGCGAGATCGTGCCGATTCCACGCGAGGAAGGCGC
>JAYTJO010000596.1:0-2832 GCA_043730975.1 Thermoleophilia bacterium
GAGCACGTTGCCACGGCCGCCGAGATGCCGTTTGCCGACTATGTCCGTGCGGCCGTCTGCGAGCCACTCGGGATCACGCTCGACCCGCAAGGACATCCCGGCAGCGGGATGCATGGTTCTGTCGAAGACCTGCTTGCCTTCGCCCGAGAGTTGCTCTCGCCCCTACTCGTTGCGGGCGAGACCAACGCGGAGATGGTGGCGGTCCAGTTCCCGGGTCTCGACGGCGTTCTCCCCGACTTCGGCCGGTTCAGCCCTCTCGACTGGGGGCTAGGGGTGGAGCTGAAAGGCGACAAGTGGGGTCACTGGTCGGGTGCGCTCACCTCTTCGGCGACGTTCGGTCACTTCGGCGGCAGCGGCACCTTCCTCTGGGTCGACCCTGATCGCAAGCTTGCGTGCGTCGCCCTCACGACGCGGCCGTTCGGGGAATGGGCGAAGGTCGTCTGGCCGCTCCTCTCGGACGCGGTGATTCGCGAGCTCGAGGCTTGAGGCGAGCTCCTGATACAACCCATGGCCGTGGCCGATCCCATCATCACGCTCGACGGGGTTTCGAAGACGTTCGGAGCCACCCAGGCGGTCAGCAACGTTTCGTTTCAGGTCATGCCCGGCCGATGCGTGGGGTGGCTCGGCCCGAACGGATCCGGGAAGACGACGCTGATCCGGTGCATGCTCGGCCTTGCTCGAACGACGACCGGCACGATCACCGTCCGCGGCCACTCCGTCCCGGGTGAGATTCGCCAGGCGCTGACGCGCGTCGGCGCGATCGTCGAGGAGCCGCGCTTCTACCCGTATCTGAGCGGGAAGGCGAACCTCGAGGTAGCCGCGAAGTTCGTCGGAGGGGACGCTGCGACGCGCATCGGTTGGGCGCTCGAGCGCGTCGACCTCACGGATCGCAGCGGGAGCAAGGTGAAGGAGTATTCGCTCGGCATGCGTCAGCGGCTCGGCGTCGCGCGGAGCCTGCTCAACGATCCCGAGCTCCTGATCCTCGACGAGCCCTCGAATGGGCTCGATCCCGCGGGGATCGTCGAGTTCCGTCAGATGATCCGCTCGTTCGTCGAGGAGGACGGCCGCACCGTCTTCATCTCCTCGCACCTGCTCGACGAGGTGCAGAAGATGGCCGACGACATCGCCATCGTGCAGTCCGGCAAGCTCGTGCTTCACGGCTCCGTCGAGCAGCTCGTAGCGGGCGGGCGTCAGTCGATGCGGCTCCGCGTGGATGATCCGATTCGGGCGGAGGAGACGCTCTACCGGCTTGGGCTCGTGACGGGCATCGAACAGGGCGAGCACGGCAGTCTCGAGCTCACGGGCGAGCGAATCGACGATGCGAAGGCGATCCTGATCACGCGCTCTCTGGTCGAGGCGGGAATCGGTGTGATCGAGATCGCCCGCGAGAGCGAATCGCTCGAGCAGCGCTTCCTCGAGATCACCTCCGGCATGCCGCTGAACGTCGAAACCGGTGCTGCCTCGTGATCTCGGCCACCCTGCGCACGATTACCGGTCGCAAGGGCAGCTTCCGCGGGGGTGCGATCTTTGTGCTCGTGATGGCCATGCTCGTGATCGTCGCGCAGATCGTCATCCACGAGCTTCGTCCCGGCCGAAATCCGTCCATGGGCGGCCAGGAGATGCTCAACGGCGTCGGCGGTGCAGTCTTTCTCTTCGGCGTCATCGTGGCGATCCTGATCGGATCGCTCGCCGGCTCGTATGACGTCGCGCAGGGGACGATGCGCTATCTGGTGATCACGGGTGCGAGGCGCGGGCAGATCTACGCAGCGCGGATCGTGGCTGTCGCCCTGGCTGTGCTCCTCATGCTCGCCGTTCCCCTTGCGCTCGGGGCGATCCTGGCCGTCGCCTTGCCCCACACCGCTGACGACGGGATCACGGTGGCGGAGCTCGTCGACTACTTCTGGACGGCGACGCTCTTCGCCGTCGTCTTCGGGCTGATCAGCATGGGCATCGGCTCGCTACTGCGCTCGAACGGGCCGGCGATCGCGATCTCACTCGTCTTCTCGATCGGCTTCACGCCGCTCCTGCTCCTGCTCTATAGCTTCAGCGACACGCTGGGGGACATGACACTCGCGAGCTCGCTCGACCGGATCAGCGGTGGCGACGATGGGCTGCCCATCGCGGCGGCCGGTGTATCCGTCGTGATCTGGGTGGCAGCATTCCTCGGCGCCGGGGCGCTGCGCGTGCAGCACGACGAGTACTGAGCGAGCGGGCGGGCGGGCGGGACAGGTCCCGCCCCTACGATGGCCCCGGTTCGTCGTCTGCATAGAGGGGGCGCAACAGCTCGTTGAACGTCTCCCGGTCGCAGCTTGCTACGACGCAGGTCGTCATCGCGGTGATCGTCGCCGTGCGGTCGATGCCCATCAGCGGCGCAACCTCGCCGAAGGTCTCACCCGGCCGCATGATGCCTCTCGCGCCCCGGCCCTCCTGTGTGACGCCGGCCATGCCGGAGAGCAACACGTAGAAGCGGTCGGTGCTCTCGCCCTCCGTCACGATCCGCTTTCCACCCGCGAACTCCTCGCGCACCATCCGCACGGCGAGCTTCGCAATCGTCTCACCCGGGAGCGAGCCGAACAACCCGATCCGCTGGAGCTCGGTGACCGATGCGGGGACATGACGTGGACTCATGAACGTACGGTAGCGACGGCCGTTTCGGCCCCCGGAAACGCAGCGAGCCGGCTCGAAGGCCGGCTCGCTGCGGAGGGTGGTTCGTGGGTTCTAAGCGGCGGTGAGGCCGAGCGTGCGCTCGATCGCGCCCTTGGGCTGCGCGCCGATCACCGAGACGGACGGCTCGCCGTCGCGGAACAGGATCATCGTGGGGATCGAGGCGAT
>JAYTJO010000597.1:0-2490 GCA_043730975.1 Thermoleophilia bacterium
CGGGTCGTGGCACCCAACTACATGTGGATGTCCGGCACATCGTTCGCCGCCCCCGTCGTCTCGGGCATCGCGGCGACGCTGCTGGCCAAGAACCCCAACTGGACGCCCGACCAGGTCAAGGGTGCGCTCATGGCGAGCGCCTCCGTGCCAACGGGGTACAACTCGGCCGGGGCGCTCGGGGTCGGCGTCGTCAACGGCAGCGCGGCTCTCAACGCTTCCGGGACGGCGAACCCGAACCTGGCGCTCAACCAGTTCCGCTATCTCGATCCCGGCACCGGTCGCTACGCATTCAATGCGGCCGCCTGGCGCGCGACGGCCGCGGCCAACGCGTCCTGGAGCTCGGCCTCTTGGGCGAGCGCATCGTGGTCGAGCGCATCATGGAGTTCGGCCTCATGGTCGAGCGCCTCATGGAGCTCGGCGTCCTGGTCGAGCGCATCCTGGAGCAGCGCATCCTGGAGCTCCGGCTCGACGGCGAATGCTTCCTGGTCGGACACCTTCAGCGGCGAGTAGCAGCCCGCCCAGCAACCCGATCCCGAACGTGAAGCGGGGGCCTAACGGCCCCCGCTTCGTCGGTCCGGGTGGCCGCGACCGCACGATCGGCCCTCGATGGAGGGAAGCCTCTACGGCATGTCTACCGCTCTGGCAGACACACGCGATCCTCCGGCCCGACGATCCGGTCGAAGAGCGCGTTGTACTGCCCGTCCTGTTGCGGGTCGTAGCGACCGAGGGACGGCCCCTCCCACTGCACGACCGGCGTCACTCCGGGCCCCATCACGGTGACACGATGCCGCTCACCGTTCCCGGGAGGCCGCACGACACGGGTCGGATAGCCAGGCGGCGTCATCTGGGGCACGAAGCTGTAACAGAAGGCCCCGTTGCGGCTGTGCGCAACCTTGCCGGCGTCGTGCTTCCAGCCTGACCCAAACACGGAATTGAACGTGTCGACGTAGAAGAACCTCGCATTCGGGTCGCGCTGCCTCGTGGAGGGTGTCCGGTACCCGAACACCGGATCCCTGCGATACGTCAATCTCCCGAAGAGTCCCTGCCACGTACCGCCGTAGGTCCAGTTCTGGGAGATCTCGAGAATCGGCAGCTCGCCGCTCCAGTGCGAGATGTGCAGCTCGAACGCCGCCTGCTCGGGCCGGAACGGCTCGATACCGCGCATCGGCAGCAGGCGCTGCCACCGCTGCAACGCCCAGTAGGAGCCGTCCGGAGCCTTGCAGGCAGCGACAAGCCACACGAGCTCGGGGCCGTCGTAGCCTCGACAGCGGTTCCGGAGCTCTCGCCATGTCTGGCGGCCGTTCTTCTTCCAGCCGCCCGAGTAGTCGTATCGGAAGCGCTGCTGCGGCCTCGTCGGGTCAGTCCTGTTCGCGTTGATTGCGCCCCAGACATACACGTGACGGAGCGCGCCGCGCGAGGTGCGATAGGTGACGAGAGCCTCACCGCGATCGTTCACCTCGAGCGACTGGAACGAGACGTCGAGGTCGCCGAACTGCTCACTTGCCCCGGCAGGACTCGCGAGTGCGAGGAACAGGGCGGTGAACACCACAGGGATCAGGACTAGGCCACGGTTCATTCCCATTCGATCGTGGCGGGCGGCTTCGACGAGAGGTCGAGCGCAACGCGGTTGACACCCGGCACCTCATTGATGATCCGGTTCGAGATCGTCTCGAGCACGTCGTACGGAATCCTGGCCCAGTCGGCGGTCATGGCGTCCTCCGAGGTAACTGCGCGAATCACGACCGGGTACGCATAGGTGCGCTCGTCGCCCTGAACGCCGACGGACTTGATCGCCGGAAGCACCGCAAAGCTCTGCCAGAGATCGCGGTAGAGGCCGGCCCGGCGGATCTCCTCCTGGAGCACAGCGTCGGCTGCGCGGAGGATGTCGAGTCGCTCCTTGGTGACGTCGCCGATGATCCGGATCGAGAGGCCAGGTCCGGGGAACGGCTGACGCCACACCATCCGCTCGGGCATGCCCAACTCTTCACCCACCCGTCGAACCTCGTCCTTGAAGAGCAGCCGCAGCGGCTCGACGAGATCCATCTCCATGTCGTCGGGCAAGCCGCCGACGTTGTGGTGCGACTTGATCTTCGCCGCGACGCCGTCATCGCCGCCGGACTCGATCACGTCGGAGTAGAGCGTTCCCTGGACGAGGAAGCGGACATCGCCGAGCTTGTCGGCCTCCTCCTCGAAGACGCGGATGAACTCCTCCCCCACGATCTTGCGCTTCGTCTCGGGATCGGTCACTCCCGCGAGCTTCGTGAGAAATCGGTCCTCGGCGCGCACATGCACGAGCGGTACATGGAAGTGCCCGCCGAACGTCTCGACGACCTGCGCGGCCTCGTTCTCGCGCATCAGCCCGTGATCGACGAAGACGCACGTGAGCTGATCGCCCACAGCCTTGTAGACGAGGAGTGCGGCAACGGCCGAGTCAACACCACCGGAGAGGCCACAGATGACACGCTCGGCTCCGACCTGGGCCCGGATCCG
>JAYTJO010000598.1:0-2514 GCA_043730975.1 Thermoleophilia bacterium
CTTCCCGCCGAAAGCGAGCTCGAGCCACTCCCGGATCTTGCGAGCATCGACGATGATGCCCTCTGGGCCGAGATCCGCCGCCTCGAGACGGAGGAGGACGACATCTCGCTCAATCGTCGCGTGATGCATGCGCAGGTCGACATCGTCACCGCCGAGCGGGCGAAGCGCTCGAGGGCCGGGGAGCACGTCGATGCAGCTGACCTCGGCTCGATTCTCGGCGGAGGCCGATGAGTCATATCTACTGCCCGGAGTGCGGCTTTCAGAGTCCGGAGGCGGCGGCGTACTGCTCTCGCTGTGGAGCGTTGCTGATGCGCGAGAGCGCGGGTGAGACGACGTTGAGTCTAGGCCCGGACGAAGTCGACAGCGCACCGGATGCACCTGCCGGCCCCGCGCTCGTTGTTCGCTCCGGTGGCGGCAGGGCGGGGGAGAGCTTCGAGGCAATCGGTGCCAGGGCCCTGATCGGCAGGTCTCCCGAATGCGATGTGTTTCTCGACGATGTCACCGTTTCGCGGCGGCACGCCGAACTCGTCGGGGAAGGCAACACCTACATGATCCGTGATCTCGGCAGCCTCAATGGGACGTTCGTCAACAAGCATCGGATCGAGAGCACCGTGCTCGAGGACGATGACGAAGTGCAGGTTGGCAAATACCGGATGACCTTTCTCCTCCGCCGATGACGACGACACCCGAAACGAGCCCGGTCGCGCGCCTTCATACGATCGGCGCCGTTTGCGAGCGGCTGCGCGACGAGTTTCCGGACATCTCGATCTCCAAGATCCGGTATCTGGAGGATCAGGGCCTCCTGCAGCCGAGTCGAACTCGGGGCGGTTACAGGCTGTTCTCCGAGACCGACGTCGAGCGCCTGATCATGATTCTCCGGCTCCAGCGTGACGAGTTCTTGCCATTGCGCGTGATCAAGGAGGAGTTGCGCGCTCCCACTGCAGATCGTGCCAAGCGGCGTGCCGCCGGCCTCCGCGGGCAGGAGGACGAAATCGACATGGCGGAGCTGTGCGAGCGGGCCGGTATCTCTGCCGAGTTTGCGCGCCAGCTCGAGGACTTCAGCCTGCTCGCGCCCCGCGTCGAGGCGGGTGACCGGCTCTATCGCGAGAGCGAGGCCGATATCGCGCTCGCGTGTGCTCGGATCGCTCGCCACGGGATCGACGCCCGCCATCTCCGGGCCTTCCGAACGGCAGCAGGCCGCCAGTCGGCGCTGCTCGAGCAGATCGTGGCTCCGGCACTCCGATCCCGCAACGCCGAGCGACGCGCTGCGGCCCTCGACGATCTCGAGCTGCTTGCCGGCGCTGCACAGGAGCTTGCACAGCTCCTCCTCACCCGAGACCTGAAGGAAGTGGCCGAGCGATGACCGAGCTTGATCTGACCACCTTCATCCGGGACGTGCCGGACTTTCCGAGCGAGGGAATCCTCTTCAAGGACGTGATGCCACTCCTCGCTGACCCCGCTGCCTTCCGGGAGTCGATCGATCGCCTCGCGGCGTGGGCAGGACCCCGGGCGCCGGACGTGATCCTTGGTGCCGAAGCGCGGGGGTTCATCTTCGGGGGAGCACTCGCGTACGCACTCGGCTGCGGGTTCGTTACCGCCCGGAAGCCGGGGAAGCTGCCCTGGACTACGGTGGAGGCGAGCTACGACCTCGAGTACGGAACCGACGCCCTTCAGGTGCACGTGGATGCCATCAAACCGGGGGCGCGGGTGATCGTCCTCGACGACGTGCTCGCGACCGGGGGGACGGCCCACGCCAAGATCGACCTCGTCAACCAGCTCGGCGGGCATGTCGTGGGTGCCCTCTTCCTGATCGAGCTCTCGTTTCTGCATGGCCGCGACCGGATCGCCGGCACCGACGTTCACGCGCTGATCGACTACGCCTAGCGCCTCCGTCCGATCGCGCGAGTATCACTGCGGGTGCTCTGCGGCCCCTTTTCCCTGGGTGGAGGGATCACTGCTCGTGAGGGGAGATGCCGATGGAGAGAGATATGGACGCGACGATCTCGCGCGAGGCACGGAGAGCGGATGGCACGGCACTCTTGTTACGCCACTGCCTCTCCGTCGGAACGGCGGAGAACCGGATTCCGGCCCGTGAGCGCCTCGACGAGGCAATCGGCCCGGAATTCGCCCGGCGGCTCGTCATGAGCCTGCTGGCGCACAGCCGCAGGTAGCGCCGCGACTAGCCGCGCGTCCGGACGAACAGGAAGATCAGGAACGAGCTGACGAGAGAGACGATCAGCGCGGTCCCCTTTTGGATGTCGAGCGCGACCGCCCCGAAGTACATGACAACGAAGAACAGCAACGCCCAGAGGAAGGACTGGAACCCACGGTCGATGCTTGGCATGCGCAGGTGCATGCCGAGAGAATAGCCGGGCGGTACGACCGTTGCGCCGAGTGGGGCGCGTTCCGGACCAAAAAAATTCACCGAGCCGGTTGCGCTTTCGTCCACTCAACCCGTTGACCTTCCGCTTCCGCGTACGGCCTCCGTGCTGAGCTTCGACCTACTCGCGCTCC
>JAYTJO010000599.1:0-2271 GCA_043730975.1 Thermoleophilia bacterium
GTCAAGATCGGCTATCAGGCCGGGATCAAGCTGCTCCGCGCCGGGTCGCATCTCGTCGTGACGACGCGGTTCCCGCGAGACTCGGCCGCGCGCTATGCACAGGAGCCAGACTTCGCCGACTGGTGCGGGCGGCTCGAGATCTACGGTCTAGACCTGCGCCACACGCCCAGCGTCGAGGCGTTCTGCCACCACCTGCAGAAGGCGCACGACCGGCTCGACTACATCATCAACAACGCCTGCCAGACCGTTCGACGCCCGCCCGACTTCTACCGCCACATGATGGACGCCGAGCTCGCGTCGGAGCACACGCTCCCGGACGAGGCACGAGTCCTTCTCGGCGACTACTCGGGCCTCCGTCGTTACGACATGCTCGAAGGTGATGTCCCGGTTCTCGTTGACTCCGCACCGGCGGTGCTCGAGCCGACCACGTCCGCGGCACTGTCGCAGGTGCGACTGCTGCGCGAGGAGTCGGATGATCAGGGTCACCTGTTTCCCGAGGGCCACCTCGATCGGGATCTCCAGCAGGTCGACCTCAGAGACCGGAACTCGTGGCGCTTCCTGCTTGCCGAGGTCTCCACGGTCGAGCTGCTCGAGACGCAGCTCGTCAATGCGGTTGCGCCGTTCGTGCTCAACGCTCGCCTCAAACCCATGATGCTCCGTACCGACGCTCGCGACAAGCACATCGTCAACGTCTCGGCGGTCGAGGGGCAGTTCTACCGCCGCTTCAAGACGACGCGCCATCCGCACACGAACATGGCCAAGGCGGCCCTGAACATGATGACGCGGACGTCCGCCACCGATTACCACGGCGACGGGATTCACATGAACAGCGTCGATACCGGTTGGGTGACGGACGAGGATCCACTGCACATCGCCGAGCAGAAGACGGCCGAGCACCGGTTCCGGCCGCCGCTCGACATCGTCGACGGCGCGGCGCGCATCGTCGACCCGATCATCGACGGTACGAACACGGGAAGCCATATGTGGGGCAAGTTCCTCAAGGACTACAAGCCGACGGACTGGTAGCGCGGCTACCGTGGCAGCGTGAACCCTCGGGCATCGACAGACGCGCTCGTCGAGGCGGTTGGAGGTCTCGCCGATGCGGCGATCGACCGCGTGCTCCTGACCGGAGAGCGTGTGACCTCGGCAGCCGAAGGTCGACGCCTCCTCTCGGGCGAAGCCGACACGGAGGCGCTCACGGACAACATCCAGCGCGTGGTCGTTCTTTCGGTCCCGGTGATCCGGATGCTCGCCCACGGGGCGCGGTTCACGCGCGTCCCCTGGGTGATGGTCGCATCGACGACGGTCTCAGTGGGGATCGCGATCCGGACGGGTGTTCGTGAACTGCAGGTGATCGCGGCGCTCGTCGCCCACCGCCTCGAGTCTGCTCACGGCTACCCGCCAGACCCGGCACTCGTCAAGAGAGTTGCCGTCGAGGTCTATCTCGATCCGAAGCATCCCCCGGATCTCAGCGGCGACCGACTCCGTCTCGTCCGGCTGACGCGAAAGTGGATCGTCAGTGGCGCGTTCGGGCGCAACACGTCGAAGCAGGCCACGAAGGCGCTCGGCGCGGCCGAGAAACTCGACGGACAGACCCTGCGCGACCGCTGGGCCGCCCGTTGACCCGGGTCTGCGTGATCGGTGCAGGACTCGCCGGTCTCGCAGCCGCGGATGCTCTCGCCGCGGAAGGACTGGGCGTCGACGTCCTCGAGGCGCGCGATCGCGTCGGTGGGCGGGTGTGGTCGGAGCGGCTCGAGACCGGCGCCCTGATCGAGCGCGGCGGGGAGTTCATCACCCACGGGTACACGGCTACCGAGCGCCTTGCCGAACGGCTCGGGTGCGAGCTCATCGGGATGGGCATCCGCTACCCGGATCGTCGGCTTCATCCCGACCCGGGGATCGACCGCGACGCGGCCCTCGTGGCTGCTCGGGTGGTCGAGCGCGAGGCAGCGCTGCACCCCGGTCGCGCGGCAATCGACGTCCTCGCGGAGACGGTCGCCGACCGGGCGATCCGCGAGCTGTTCGCGAGCCGCGTGCAGAGCGCGACAGCCCACCCGATCGACGATCTGGAAGCTGGCTTTCTCCTCGGCGTCTCGTACCTGATGCACAACGAGGAGTGCCGCAGAGTCGCGGGCGGGAACCAGGAGCTCGCTCGCCGGATGGCTTTGCGCCTCGGTGACAGCATCCGTCTGGGGACGCCCGCACTTGCGATCCGCCATGGCGCTGCGGGCGTCAGCGTCTCGACAGCGGGTGGCGAGCTCGAGGCGGACG
>JAYTJO010000600.1:0-4180 GCA_043730975.1 Thermoleophilia bacterium
CGGGATCGGTGATGCGGAGCATGGTGTGGAGGAGTCGCACTCCACTCTGATTTGTCGTCATGCTGCATCCTAGTTAGATGAGTGATTCCGAATTAGCGCACCCGCGGCTGGGGGCCTGAACACATCGCATCGCGGCCGTCTCGATCAGCATCAAGGCCACCAGCCTTCACGCAGATCGACCCGACCACGCTGCTCGGTTCATGCCCTCCCCGCAAGCACGCCAATTCGGAATCAATCATCCAGGACAAGGGAGGATCTCCGACTTCCCTATCCGCCGTCGAGGCCGAGCTGTCGGACGATGGTGGCGGAGTCGTAGTAGTCGCGCCCTTCGACCACCATCCCGTCAGCCACGCGCATGACACTGCAGTAGCGGACTTCGGCTCGGCGACCCGAGGGTGGGAAGGTCCCGAGGCTGGAATGCAGGGGCCCGGTCTGTGTGCCTCGGTTGACGAACTCCACGACCGCCCAATCGTCCTCCACGATCACGTTGACCACCTTGCACTCACCATCGGGAAAGGCCTCACGCCACCGGTAGTAGTCGCGCTTGTAGGCCTCTGGCCCGGGAAGCAGCTCGTCGCGAGCGATGTCCTCGAAGTGACAGTTCTCGGCAATGACCGCTGCGCCGCGCTCTGGATCGCGCAGATCCCAGGATTCGTGGAAGATGCGCACGATTCGTTCCGTTTCGGTCATCACGGCCTCCGTCAGGTCATCGTGCCTCGGGTTGTGAGTCGCGACAAGCGGGACTCTACAACCCGGGGATGGCATGAGTGCCTCGGGTGTGCGCTGCTAGGTTCGCGAGATGCGGTGGCGCATTTGTCCCGGCCAGCCCGCTCCGACCCGGATCGAGCTGCAATGAAGATCGCTCCCTTCCGGATCGAGCAGTACTACGCCGTGCACGAGTTCACGGCGCCGCACATGCTCTCGTCGAGCGATGCCGAATCGGTCGCGATCGCCGATCTGCTCGCACTCGAACCGGATGCCGCGGAGCGCCTTTTCGCTCAGCGCCTCGGCTACACGGAGTCGGCCGGAGCTCCCGAGCTGCGTGCTGCTGCGGCCGCGCTGTACGAGACGACTGCTGCCGGGGACGTGATCGTTGTCGCGGCCGCCGAGGAGGGGATCTTCGCGGCCTACCACGCACTCCTGCAGCCCGGAGATCACGTCGTCGTCGAGACGCCGTGCTACGAGGCGGCGGTCCAGGTAGCGCGGTCGGCAGGCGCCGAAGTGACCGAGTGGCGTCGGTCGGCCGCTACCGGATGGGCCCACGACCTCGACGCCCTCGAGGCTGCACTCAGGCCCCATACTCGGCTCGTCTACATCAACACCCCGCACAATCCGACGGGGCTCCTGATGTCACGCGAGGTCCTCGATCGGGTCGTCGCGCTCTGTGCCGAACGCGGGGCGTGGCTCTTCTCCGACGAGGTCTACCGCGAGCTCGAGCACGACCCGGCCGACCGTCTTCCCGCGGCCGTCGACCTCTACGACCGCGCGATCTCGCTCGGGTCGATGTCCAAGACGTACGGCCTGCCCGGGCTCCGGCTCGGGTGGCTGGCCTCGCGGGATCGCTCCGCCCTCGCGAAGATCGTCGACCTCAAGCATTACACGACGATCTGCTCGAGCGCCCCGAGCGAGCTTCTCAGCGCACTTGCGCTTCGGCATCGCGACGTCTTCGCCGATCGCAGTCGTGCGATCGTGCTCGCGAACCTCGAGCTGCTCGACGCATTCCTTGATCGTCACACCGATCGCTTCTCGTGGGTTCGGCCGACTGCGAGCACGATCGGCTTCGTCCGGGTCGAAGGCGTCGAGGACACTTCATCTCTCTGTGAGCAGCTCGTCGCGGATGCCGGCGTCCTGCTCCTACCCGGCACGGTGTACGACGAGCCGACGCACGTGCGGCTCGGGTTCGGGCGCTCCTCGATGCCCGAGGCTCTGGGACTCTTCGAGGCCTGGATGGTGGATCTCGATCGAAACACGTTCTTAACGCGGCGCCACTCGGATGCGCAAACGATGCGCAAGGTTTCCGAACAACCTGCCGATACACCTTGAGCATCACATTCACACCACCCTCCAGAGAGGCGACTGACATGGGTGCCGCAACAAGGCTCACGACGTGGATCGACTGGTACCGCTTCGCGCGGCGCGCACTCGAGCTCGGCCATGCGGAGGCTTCCTCGTACGCGACTGCGCGCTTCGTCGAGGAGCAGAATCGCACCGTTGCAAGTGAATGGAGGGCAGCATGAGCGGCGACCAGGCTCTCGAGACGCCCCCCGTCGAGACGACGGAGGAGTGCGGCCCCGACCCTGCGGCCAGAGTCCTGAGCTGGCGGATCGAGCAGCTGATCGCAGCCGGTTTCGAAAGCGACTCGGCGTTCGTCCTCGCTCTCGATCGCAACGTCGATCTCCACGACGCCACCGAGCTCGTGCGACGCGGCTGCCCACCCGAAACCGCCTTCCGGATTCTTCTCTAGTGCGCCATCTCCAATTGTCCCACCGGTAACTCAGTAGGGGAGATGGCGCAGCCTCTCCCGGGACAGGGCACAGCAACCACGAGCCTCAGGGGCAAACAGGCGTAACGTTTCCGAGACACCGCATTAGCTTCCCCTATGGCTCGGTGGCGGGTGACTGTGTCGCCCGCCACCCGGGCCGAAGCGTTCCCGAGCCGAGGGCGACGCCCAGGAGAATCAGTACGAGCCCGCCGATTGCGGCGACCGTGACTTGCTCGCCGAGAAGCACGGCACCGTAGAAGAGCGCGATTCCTGGCATGAGGTACGTCACGAGGCTGAGGCGTCGGGCGCCGAAGAGGGCGATCGTCCTGAACAGGATCAGCTGCGCCAGTGCCGTCGGAAGCACTGCGAGCAGAACGAGCGATCCGATGGCGCCATTCGTCGGCATCGATGTCGGGTGTTGCACGATCGCAAACGGAAGCAGGATGACCCCTGCTGCGAGCATGTTGCCCGTTGCGAGGATCGGGCCAGACGTTGTTCCGCTGAGCCGGAGCTGGCCGTAGATGCCGGCCGAGGCGTAGAAGAGCGATGCGAGGATCACCGCGAACGTGCCGACGACCTCCCCGGCGTCTCCCGCGGGAGCGATCCCCGCGATGAGGCCGACGCCGACGATCCCGAGCCCGATACCGGCGATCCGGAGCTTGCCGACGTGCTCGTGCGGCAGGAACCGGAGGCCGATCAGGAGGGAGAACAACGGGACGGTGGCCTGGGCGATCGCGGCGATGCCCGAGTCGATCCGCGTCTCGCCCCAGGCGACAAGCCAGAACGGGATGGCCGCGTTGATCGCACCGAGAACGACGCACGGGCGCCAGGCGGCGCGGATCTCCTCGAGCGCCCGGGGAAGCCCGATGCTCGTGGCGAGATACGCGAGGAGGACGAGGGCCGCAAGAAGGGCGCGTGCGGCCATCAGTGCCGAGGGCGAGAATCCGCCGTCGACTCCGACTTTGATCAGGAAGTACGACGCGCCCCACAGCGAGGCGAGGGTGAGGATCAGGGGCCAGTAGCGACGGGTCACCTGGCGAGGCTAGCCAATCATCTGCCGGCGCGGAACCGTGCGACGCCCGTCGCAAGCGCGGTGCCGGTGAGAATCAGCCCCAGGCCGATCAGCGACGAGACCGTCACCTCCTCGTCGAGGAGCACGGCTCCGTAGACCAGTGCGATCGCTGGCACGAGGTAGGTGACGAGGATCGCGCGCGACGCACCCGCAGTGGCGATCAGCGAGAAGTAGAGGAGGTAGGCGACGCCCGACCCGAGCGCGCCAAGCGCCAGCATCGCGAGCAGCACGGTGCCCGACGGCACTGTTTCTGGCCGCTGCGCGAGCCCGAGTGGCAGGAGAATGAGCGACGCGAAGCCGAGTTGGCCGAACGAGACGTGCAGTGCCGACAGACCGCGCATCGTGCGTCCGGCAAAGAGCACCGAGAATGCGTAACACAGAGCCACGCTCACGACGGCGAACGCTGCGACGAGATCCCCACCGGATTGCAGTCCGACAAGAAACACGACGCCGACGAACCCGACGCAGATCCCCACGAGGCGCACGCCTGTGACGCGCTGCGTGTGATCCATGCGGACTGCGAGAAGCACGGTGAAGAGTGGCGCTGCCGCCTGAATCACCGCGGTCAGGCCGGAGGAGATGCTCTGCTCGGCGAATCCGAAGAGCCAGAACGGGAGGGCGTTGTT
>JAYTJO010000601.1:0-5345 GCA_043730975.1 Thermoleophilia bacterium
ATCAACGTCGGTACTTCCGTCTCCCGGGTCGGTGGCAACGCCCAGACCAAGGCGATGAAGAAGGTCGCCGGTCGTCTACGTCTCGACCTGGCCCAGTTCCGCGAGCTCGAGGCGTTCGCCCAGTTCGGCTCGGAGCTCGACCCGGCGACGCAGCAGGCGCTCGGCCGGGGTGCGCGCATGGTGGCGACCCTCAACCAGCCGCAGTACCAGCCGTGGCCGTTCGAGGAGCAGGTCGTCGCGATCTACGCCGGCAACAACGGCTACCTCGACCGCGTTCCGGTGAGCCTCGTGCCCCGCTTCCAGGAGGAGCTGCGCGAGACGCTCCGTTCGGGTGGCGGCGTCTACGAGGCGATCCGCGAGACGAACGACCTCGGCGAGGAGACCGTCGCGAAGCTCGATGGCGCGCTGGCCAAGTTCGTCGAGGGCTTCAACATCGTCGAGGAGAAGGGTCTCGTCGGCTGATGCCCACCGTTCAGGACCTGCAGCGGCGGATCAAGTCCGTCACCAGCACGCGGAAGATCACGCGCGCACTCGAGCTCGTCGCCGCGGCCAAGTTGCGCCGCGCGCAGGTCCGGATCGAGGCGATGCGGCCGTATGCCGACACGATGAGCGACCTCGTCAGCGGTGTTGGCCGGGCGGCCTCATCGGTTCGCAGCCTGCCGCTGCTCCAGCAGCGTGAGACGATCGAGACGGTCCTGATCGTTCCGCTCACCGGCGACCGGGGACTCGCAGGCGCCTTCAACGGCCAGGTCATTCGCTGCTCCTTCAATCTCGAGAAGGCACTCGAGGCCGAGGGCAAGAAGGTTCGCTTCGTGCCGGTCGGCAAGAAGGGGCGCTCGACCCTGACGTTCCGCGGGCGCGACGCGAGTGACGCGTTTGTCGGCTTTTCCGACGGGCCTGCCTATGCGGACGCCCAGGCGATCGCGCATCGAGTCGCGCAGCTTTACACCGAGCAGGAGGTCGATCGTGTCGTCGTTGTCTACAACACGTTCGTCTCGGCGCTGACCCAGAGTGTTACCGAGCTCGAGCTGCTTCCGATCTCGCCTGACGTGCTCGAGACCGACGAGCAAGAGGCGCGCGACGACGCAATGCGTGGCGACTTCATCTTCGAGCCCGAGCCCGAGGAGATTCTTGCCCGGCTCCTCCCGGTCTACCTCGAGACGTTGATCTACCGCGCCCTGCTCGAGTCGGCCGCATCGTTCCAGGGAGCCCAGATGACAGCAATGCGGAACGCCTCGAAGAACGCCGGCGAGTTGATCGACAGCGTCACGCTGCAGATGAACCGCGCCCGGCAGGCCGCGATCACCCAGGAGATCCTCGAGGTCGTTGCCGGCGCCGAGGCGCTCTCCTAACAAAGCTGCCCTCCCGACGTCTACATTCTCGTGGTCGTGGACGCCAAGGAACGTCTCCCCGAGCGATCGGAATCCCGCAAGAGGGAGATCGTGGTGCGCATCGCCCTCGGAGTTGCAGCCGCGCTCGTCGTCGTCGGCGTCATTGTCTTCCTTCAATCAAGAGCGGATCCAGCGCCGGCCCCGATCGCCGCACCGATCGGGGAGCAGATCTCACCCGAGGTGACAGCGAAGCCCGGCGGCACACTCGACCCGGCTGCCAGAACCGTCGCGATAGAGTTCATCAGGACGACACTCTCCCGTACCAACCTGCTCAGGGCGTGGGATCTTGCAGCCCCGGAGTTCCGCACCGGAGTGACGAAAGCGGAGTGGTTGAAGGGCGAGCTGCCGATCACGCCGTTCCCCGTCCGCGATCTCGAGACGTCGGGCTTCAAGGTCGTCGCGTCTGCGCCCGGGAAGGTGCTGCTCCAGGTGTTGCTCGTTCCTACGGCGAACTCGGAGTACACCCCCACCCGTTTCGACATGACGCTCGTGCGCAATGGGGCCAACGGGCCCTGGAAGGTGACCTACTTCCTCCCGTACGCCCCGCCGGGCATCTACGCCGAGCCGAACTAGGTGCACTAGCGCGTGGTGCCGTCCCGCGTGGTCGCAGCGTGGCCGAGGGGTGCGCTGTCGTCGCGTCGCGTCCGGCGCCGGCTCACCGTCGCGGCGGCGGCACTCGCTCTTGCCGTACTCGCGGTC
This sequence comes from Thermoleophilia bacterium, assembly GCA_043730975.1. Lineage (GTDB taxonomy): Bacteria > Actinomycetota > Thermoleophilia > Gaiellales > Gaiellaceae > Gaiella. The sequence continues at coordinate 2,091 of JAYTJO010000601.1, forward strand.
GGTGGAGTGATGATCGGGAACACGGCGCCTCCTGACCTGCCTCTCACGGATCGCCCGAACATCGTCGTGCGGGATCGCCCGACCGTCCGGCTGACCGCCGCTGACCGCAAGGCGATACTCGTGACCGGCAGGCAGTTCGTGCTCACGGGCGTGCGGCGAGACCACCCTGAGCGGGCGTGGTCGCTCGCGTCGCCAGCGCTCCGTGCAGGTACGACCCTCGCCGAATGGAAGGCTGGCACGCTCCCGCTCCCGCCGTACCCGGTAACCAGGTCCCGCTGGAATTTCGCCTACGCCGTGGCGGGCGAGGTCGGGCTCGACGTCTACGTCGAGTCCTCCGACCCGGAGACCAGGCCCCTCACGCATCGGCTCACGGTCGTCCGGAACAGGCGAGCAACCGGCCCGGCGTGGCTCGTCGACGGCTGGTCGTCGATGAGCGTGGCGTCCGGGGGCTACATTGGGCCGTCGTCGCCGGCAGAGGAGGCTGCGGCTGCGTTCGCTCCCGATCCGGTTGATAGCCCGACCCCGAAACCGAGCGCAGTGTGGCTGCTCACGCCTGTCGTGATCCTGTTTCTGGCGCTCCTTGCACCCCTCGTGATCGTCCTCAGGTCCCGGCGCGCTGAACGGCGAGTGCGCCGTCAGCAGCCACTCCGTTGAACGATGTGACTAACAACGAACGCTCGGCGACGTCTGATATCGCGGTGACGACGCTCCGAGCTATACTCGCCGACTGATGACCACCGTCGAAGAAGGCCAGGCAGCACTTCCGACGTCGGGTTCCGACGCCGTCAAGGCGCGCGGGTACTGGGAGCTGATCTGGATCAGGCTTCGTCGCGACAAGCTTGCGATCGCCGGGGGCATCTTCATCGTCGTCATGTTCTTCGTGGCGTTCATCGGGGCCCCGATTGCGGCCAAGTTGCTCGGCCACGGCCCGAACGAGCAGTTCTTCGATGCGGTCGACCCGGACACGTTCCTTCCCGTCGGCCCGATGACCAGAGTCAAGACCCCCGACGGCGGCACGACCCTCTTTATTCTCGGAGCCGACAGCACCATCGGCCGTGACCTCTTCCTGCGCCTTCTCTACGGGGCGCGGACATCGCTCGAGGTCGCCGTCTTCGCGACGTTCTTCGCTGTTTTTGTCGGCGTTCTCTTCGGCGCCCTCGCGGGCTACTACCGCGGCGGAGTCGACACCGTCGTGTCGCGGTTGACCGAGATGGTGATGGCGTTCCCGGCTCTCCTGTTCATCATCGCCATCTCGGCGACCGCGGGAGAGCAGTTGAACGGAATCACCTTCGGGTTCCTTGCCCCCGGAGTGTTCACCCTGGTTCTCGTATTCGCCCTCTTCGGCTGGTTCTATCCGGCCCGGATCGTACGCGGTCAGGTGCTCTCGCTGCGCGAGAAAGAGTTCGTCGAAGCTGCTCTGATGACCGGTGCCTCCGACTGGCGGATCGTCAAGTCACACCTGATCCCGCACCTCGTCGGCCCCGTGATCGTCTACTCCACCCTGATCGTTGCCGCCAACATCATCGGTGAAGCAGGCCTCTCGTTCCTCGGGCTCGGCATCCAGGAACCGACCTCGAGCTGGGGCAACATCCTCTCGCGGGCGCCGCAGTACTACCTCACCCAGCCCAACCTGATGATCTGGCCCGGCCTTGCAATCCTCTTCGCAACCCTCGCCTTCAACTTGCTCGGCGACGGCCTGCGTGACGCGTTCGACCCCCGCAAGACCACCTAACAAGGAACCATCCCGTTCCGCTAACAACCAGACGGTTCTGGCGTCACATGGAACGGAAAGAAACACCAGATTCAACCGAAGGCATTGACCAACACAGGACTTCCGCGCGGCGGCAGTCCCTCGGACGGAAGGAGTTCCATGCGCAACAGGCTCATGCTTACGGCGACCCTCGTGGTCGTCGCAGCGTCGCTGCTCGTCTCGGCAGCATTTGCCGGCTCGACCGCATCGAAGGCGGGCGGGACGCTGAGAGTGAACCACTCGCTCAGCGACTACGAGTACATCGATCCACAGAAGTGCTACGACACCGGGTGCTCAGAGCTGCTGTGGCCGACCGGCTACAACCTCATGCAGTACCCCGAGAAGAACGGCGCCGAGGGCAAGCGCGTCTATCCGGAAGCCGCTTCGGGCTTCAAGGTCTCGAAGGACGGCAAGACGTACACGTTCGCCATTCGCCCCGGCCAGAAGGCCTCGAACGGCAAAGTCGTGACACCGGCGTGGTTCGTGCATGCCATGCAGCGGCTCCTGAGCCCGAAGATGGGCGATGCAGCCTCCGCACGGTTCGGCGCAGTGTCGATCATCGGCCCGGTCATCGTCGGGACGCAGGAGTTCTACGACGGCAAGGCCGACAAGATCGCAGGGGTGTCGGTCAAGGGCAACAACCTCATCATCAAGCTCAAGAAGCCGTTCGCGTCGCTCACGTCGGTTCTCGCGATGAACTGGTTCAGCGCCGTGGATCCGTCTCTGCCCTACTCAGAGCAGGACGTCACCAAGCTGACCGCAGCGGGCCCGTACTTCATCGCCGCCCGTGAGATCGGCCGCAACGTCGTGCTCGACCGCAACCCGAACTACAAGGGCAAGCGGCCGCGCAACGCCGAGCGCATCGTGATCACCGTCGGCGGCGACGAGAACCAGAGCATCCTGCAGGTCAAGGCGGGCCAGGCCGACTACGAGCCCGGCGTTGCCGCAGCCTCCTCCGCCGCACTCGGCGACGAGTTCAAGATCAACAAGACGCAGTTCTTCGTCAAGTCGACGTCGGTCACCTCCTGGTGGGCACTCAACACGCTGCCCGGATCGCCCTTCGCGGACGTGAAGCTCCGCAAGGCTGTCAACTGGGCAATCGACCGCCCGGCACAGGTCCGCGTCGCGGGCAAGTACGGTGGTCGTCGTTCCAGCCAGATCCTGCCGCCGGCTCTGCCCGGCTTCATCCTGGCGAATAACATCTACGCCTACTCGGGCTCGAATGTTGCCAAGGCGAAGGCCGTCGCAGGAGACGTCTCCAATGTCCCGGTGATCCGTATCCTCCACCGGAACTCGCAGTCGAACCTGAACCGTGGCCAGATCATGCGGTACAACCTCGAGCAGATGGGTCTCAAGGCCAAGACCGAAGCAGTGCCGACCTCGCAGCTGTTCGCCCGCTCCGGTAACAAGAAGACCGGGAACTACGACATGGCGGCACTCGGGTGGCAGGCCGACTATCCGGATCCGGAGAACTTCATCAACGTCCTGTTCGACGGGCGTCAGAT
>JAYTJO010000602.1:0-2509 GCA_043730975.1 Thermoleophilia bacterium
ACCTCGGCTGGCTCGTACCTGTCTTCCTCGCCCGGGCCTTCTCGACCGTGTTCGTGGCGGGGTCGCTGCTCCGGGGTGGAGCCTGGAAGTTCCCCGACCGCTCCCCTCGCGTCCTCTGGGCAATCGTGGCGCTCGCCCTCCTCGATACGGCGGGCTACATCTCGTTCAACCTCGGTACCGAGCACGCGGACACGGCGATCGTCGCGGCAGCGTCCGCGCCGTACGCGGTGATTCCCGTGATCGCTGGCGTGCTGTTCTTCCACGAACGCCCGACGCCCACCGAGTGGGTGGGCGCCGGGTTCGTGATTGCGGGCCTCGTCTTGCTCGGGCTCGCGGTCGGCTAACCGGCCAGTCGGCCTACGCGCGCGGACGTGCCTTTTCCGGGTCGTAGACCGGCAGCGTCGCTATCGTCGCCGCAGCCGTTCCGTCACCGACCGCCACCTCGACGCGCTCACCGACGGTGGCGCAGCCCGTCTCGAGCACGGCCATCCCGATCACCTGGCCGAGCGTCGGACTCTCGCACGGGCTCGTGAGGGTGCCGACCGAAACGCCGTCCTTCGTCACGGCGGCACCGTACTCCGGCACGTCGTCGCCGTCGAGCACGAGCGTCACGAGCCGGTTCGCCGGGTTCGAGGCCTCGGCTTCGAGCACCGCCTTGCCGCAGAAGTCCGGCCCGTCGAAGCGGATCATCTTGTCGAGCGACATGTCGTACGGGCTCGTCTCGCCCGGGAAGTAGTCGTACCCGATGAAGATCAAGCCGGACTCGATCCTGATCGTCTCGACCGCGGCAAGCCCGTAGGGGCGTGCACCAGCCCCGACGACAGCCGCCCAGAGCTGCTCGGCACCGTCGGGCTCGCAGAAGAGCTCGAAACCGAGCTCTCCGGAGTAGCCGGTGCGTGACACCCAGCACGGCACCCCGCCGACGTCCACCTTCTCGGGCCAGAACCGGAAGTACCGGAGCGACGAGACGTCGGCGGCGCAGATCGACTGCAGTAGCTCCGGGGAGCGAGGGCCGTTGATGCCCACCTGCGGCGTCTCGACCGTGTACGGCGTGATCTCGACGTCGAGGCCCGAGACCACCTTCCGGAAGTGATCGAGGTCGGTGTCGAGCGCCGTGACGACGATGCAGAAGTCGTCGCCGACCTTGAACACCGTACCGTCGCCGACCATCTTCCCGTTCTCGTCGCAGAACGGCGCGTAGCGCACCTGTCCGGCGACGAGACCGAGCATGTCGTTCGTGAAGACGCGGTCGGCGGCCGCAAGCGCGTCAGCGCCGCTGAAGCCCCACTTGCGCAGCGGCGATGCATCCCAGACGCCCACGTCGTTCCGCACCGCGTGATGCTCGGCGACCGCGTCGCCGAACGTGCTCGGCCAGTACCAGCCCTCCCAGTCCATGAACTCGCAACCGAGCTCGCGTTGCGGGCTGTCGAATGCCGTGCGAATGATCTCTGTCGATCCCATGAGGCCTCCCTTTGACGTCACCTGATATCGGAACTATCGCACCGCCGGCCGGTGGGCCGGTTGATCAACTCCTAGGCGCGGATCAACAGACCGCCGTTCTCGGTCGCTCCCTCGAGAAAGACGAGCCAGTCGATCCACAGCTGCCCATCCGGGATCGCGAGCGGCACCTCCCGTGCGGCAGCGATCGTCTCCTCCACCTCGTCGGCGGTAAGGACCGCGTCGGAGCCAGGCTCTGGCAGCCGGTCGTCCGGCCAGGGCATGCCCTGCAACGCCATCTCACCGGCGAGCGCATCCATGTCACCGGTGCTCAACCAGACGTGCCCGCTGACGCCGTCGTTCCGCCGCCAGTAGATGCGATAGCTCACGCAAGCTCCTTGGCCTTGCGGCGCTCCTTCTCGTAGACCGGGTGCTCGACGACCTCGCCCGGTACGTCCACGCCGTCGACGCGCGCGACGACCTTCGTTCCGGGCACCTTCAGCGCGAGTGGGATCTTCGCGAGGCCAAGCGTCTGGCCACCGAGCAACGGTGACTCGACGGCCTGGGTGACGAGGCCAATCTCGACGCCGTCGACGAGCAACGGAGCGCCGCTCGCGGCGGCCCCGCCCGAGTCGAGTACGACGCTCCCGAGCCGGAGCGTCGTGGCGTCACGGTCGCGCACGATCCCCTCACGACCCTGGAAGTCGCCCTTCTCGAGGTCGACAGACCAGCCGAGCGCACACTCGTACGGCGACACAGCCGGGTCGTACTCGACCCCACCGATGATGAAGCCGCCCTCGATCCGGAACAGGTCGAGCGCGTCCATCCCGATCACCTTCATTCCCTGCGGTGTCAGCTCGAGGAGCAGCGCATCCCACAGGTCGAGCGCGTGCTCGCGGTCGATCCAGAGCTCGTAACCGAGCTCGGCCGTGTACCCTAGCCGCGTCATGAAGACCGGGATACCGGCGATCTCGACGTCCTCGCGGAACGTGTAATACGGGAACGCCTCATTGGAGAGATCCGAACCTGTCAACGACTGCAGCATGGCCCGGCTCAGAGGCCCCTGGAGGCA
>JAYTJO010000603.1:0-5772 GCA_043730975.1 Thermoleophilia bacterium
ACTCAACGCCCTTGTACACACCGTCGGCCGCTCGTATCACGAAGTCCTGCGCGAGTTCGAAGGCGAGCGTTCGGCCGATGCACTCGTCGTTGACCCCGAGGGCGGCTCCGGCGACGTCAAGTACCACCTTCCGGCTTCCGGTACGCGCCTCACGGATTCCGGAGAGATCGATGTCGTGATCGTTCCCAATCCGAGTCACCTCGAGGCTGCGGATCCTGTCGTCGAGGGCCGGGCGCGAGCCGAGCAGACGGATCGCTCAGCCGGTGCGGGCATTCACGACCCGTCAGTCGCGCTCCCGGTGCTCATCCACGGCGACGCAGCATTCCCGGGGCAGGGCGTCGTCGCCGAGACACTGAACCTTCAATCGCTCGAGGGATATGCGACCGGCGGAACTCTGCACCTGATCACGAACAACCAGGTCGGCTACACCACCGATCCAACGGAGAGCCGGTCGACGCGGTACTCGAGCGACCTCGCGAAGGGATTTGACGTCCCGATCGTCCACGTCAACGCGGACGACCCCGAAGCAGCCCTGTCGGCTGTGCAGCTGGCACTCGCCTACCGCGCCGAGTTCGGACACGACTTCGTTATAGACCTCGTCGGGTACCGCCGGTTCGGCCACAACGAGCAGGACGATGCCTCCTACACCCAGCCGCTGATGGTGGAGCGGATTCAGCGGCAGCCGACCGTTCGGGCCCTGTACGCAGCGCGGCTTGTGAAGGACGGCGTCGTCACCGAGAAGGAGGCCGATGGATACGTCGCGGACGTGACGGCAACTCTGCGTCGCGCGCATGAGCAACTCCAGACCACGATCGCCGCAGCACCACCGGTACCAGCCCCTGCCACCGTCGTCGACGCCCCACGCGAGGCAACGACAGGGGACGCCGTGGTCACGGCGGTCGCCGCCGACCGGTTGCGGGAGCTGAACGACCAACTGCTCGCGGTTCCGGAAGGGTTCACGATCAACGCCAAGCTTTCGAAGCAACTGTCCCGCCGGCTCGAGAGGATCGAGGAGGGTGGGATCGACTGGGGACAGGGCGAGGCCCTCGCCTACGCGTCCCTGCTCGAAGACGGGATTCCCGTTCGTCTCTCGGGGCAGGACACCGAGCGCGGCACCTTCGCGCACCGGCACCTCGTCTTCCATGATCCCTACAGCGGCGAGACGTACGCGCCGATTCAGCACCTCGCCGCGGCCGCAGCCTCCTTCGAGGTCTACAACTCGCCGCTCTCCGAGTACGCCGCGCTCGGATTCGAGTACGGCTACTCGGTGGCTGCTCCGGATGCGCTCGTGCTCTGGGAGGCGCAGTACGGCGACTTCGTCAACGGCGCGCAGATCGTGATCGACCAGTTCCTTGTCGCCGGACGGTCGAAGTGGGGCCAGACGTCGAGACTGACGCTACTGCTTCCCCATGGCTACGAAGGCAACGGGCCGGAGCACTCGAGCGCCCGACTCGAACGATTCCTGCAGCAGGGCGCCCAGGACAACATCCGGATCGCCAACTGCACGACGGCCGCGCAGTTCTTCCATCTCCTTCGACGCCAGGCGCTCGACGCAACTGCGCGACCGCTGATTGTGATGACACCAAAGGGTCTGCTGCGTCTGAAACAGGCATCATCGACGCTGGAGGAGCTCTCCAGCGGCTCGTTCCGTCCGGTCATCCCGGACACGAGCGACGGCCGCGATGTCCGGAGGCTTGTCATCTGTAGCGGCAAGATCTACTACGACATCGTCGGGCACGACGAGCGCGCGCGTGCATCCCACGTCGCCGTCGCGCGACTCGAGCAGCTCTACCCCTTCCCGGTCGATGCCGTGGCGGAACTGATCAGGGGCTTGCCGCGGCTCGAGGAGATCGTCTGGGTTCAGGAGGAGCCCCAGAACATGGGGGCCTGGCGCTCGATCAGGCATCGCCTCGACGATGCCGCGAGGTCGAGTTCGTCCGTTGGCGGCGTTACCTATGCGGGGCGATCGTGGAAGGCCTCTCCCAGCGAGGGCTACCCGACCGCCCACCAGCAGGAACAGGATCGCATCGTCAGGGTTGCACTTGGCGTTCAAGCCAGCTGAGGCCGAGACAGCCCACGGGCACTTCGGGTGTTCTCAGGGGCGCTTCCGCGCCTTTGCAGCCGCCGCAGCGGCTGCAGCAACACGCGGGCCATGCGTGCGGGCAGCCTCGAGCAGGAGGCGGCGCTGGGCGGGTGGCAACTTCCGCCACAGGCTGTACGCGAGCAGGCCTGCAGCCACGGGGTTTCTGGGAATCGGTGGCGGCACGCGCATATCGTGCCACACGGTGACTACGGCGGGAGCGCGTCAATCGTACGAGGGCTTTCCCGACGCGTACGAGTCGGCTACGATGCCATGAGGCACCAGAATGCGTGGCGCCCAGTCCTGATCCCGAACCGGGAGGTTCTATGCCCGTTGAGACCGAAACGCAGCCCTACGCTTCACCGTTCGCAAACGTGATCCAGGATCATCTCGACCTGAAGAAGCAGAACTCCGACCTCGACGACGACATGCCGCTCGATCGCTACCAGATCGAGGATCCGTTCGAGAATCACCCGCTGTTCAAGTCCGAGGAGCAGGCCCGGATCGAGGAGACCCTCGACGGCGAGCCCGCTGCCGAGCTGCACTCGCTCGCGTTGCCCTGGCCCGGCGAGGACACTGCCGAGAATGCCGCGGCACCCGATGCACCTGCCCTCGATGGAGACCTGTGGGGACGCTCACGCGATTTCGACTGGGGCGAGTAGGTAGCCACACCGTCGTTCCAGGCACGTCGTGGTGACCGACGAGGCCGACCCCCTGGTTGACGCCGACGAGCGCCTACGGCGTTACGCAGAGCTCGCGGTCCGTGTCGGCGCGAACGTTCAGGAAGGTCAGGAGGTCGTTGTCACCTGCCAGATCGAGCACGCGGAGATCGCCCGCGCTGTTGCCCGCGAGGCCTACCGCGCCGGCGCAACGCGCGTGACGCCGCGCTACGTCGATCAGCACTTCCGCCGAGCGGCGATAGAGCTCGGCCCGGAGGAGATGCTCGGGAAGACACCGCAGTTTCTGCTGGACGCAACTGCTGCCTGGCGCACCGAGCGGCCGGCGATCATCTCGCTTTCCGGTGACGCCAACCCCGAGCTCTTCAGCGACCTCGACCCGAAGCTCGTGGCCCGCTCCGAGCCGTTGGATCTCCGAGCCGTATACAGGCCCGTCGTGACCGAGCGCCTGTCGAACTGGGTCATTGTCTCTGCACCCAACGCAGGCTGGGCCAAGACCGTCTTCGGCGAGCCTGACCTCGAGGCGCTGTGGCGCGCTGTCGCTACGGCGACGCGCCTCGACACCGTCGATCCCGTCGCTGCCTGGCGCGAGCACGACGCAATGCTGAAGCGGCGGGCGGCAGCGCTCAACGGTCACGCATTCGACGCCGTCAGGTTTCGCGGGCCGGGGACGGATCTCACCGTCGGCCTCATGTCTGCTTCTCGCTGGATGGGTGCTGCTTTCACGACGCAGGACGGGATCGAGCACATCCCGAACCTTCCGACCGAAGAGGTGTTCACCTCCCCTGACCTGCGCCGTACCGAGGGTACGGTGCGATCGACGTATCCCCTCGCCGTCGCCGGCTCCATCATTCGCGATCTCGAGCTCCGTTTCGAAAACGGCCGTGTTACCGACGTTCGCGCCTCGCAGGGAGCCGATATCGTGCGAGGTCAGCTCGAGGCGGACGCGCAGGCCCCGTTCCTCGGTGAGATCGCACTGGTCGACGGAACCTCGGCGGTCAAGCAGACAGGCCTCGTCTTCTTCGACACGTTGTTCGACGAGAATGCCACGTGCCACATCGCGTACGGCTCGGGGCTGCCGATGGCGGTCGAGGGAACCGACGGGCTTGCGGACGACGAGCTCATCGCGATGGGTGTGAACGTCTCGCGGGTGCACACCGACTTCATGATCGGCGGCCCCGAGGTCGACGTCGACGGCCTCGACCGCGATGGTCGTGCGACACCGATCATGCGCGACGACGCCTTCCTGCTGTAGACGCTCATGCGGCGTCGCGGGTGGGGAGTCCGTGCATCGTCTCGGCGAGTCGGCGGAATGGGCCGTCCTCGGCCAGGAGCGCCGCCTCGTTGCCGCGCTGAGTGACGTAGCCCTTCTCGATCACGAGGATCTCGTCGGCCCGTCGGACGGTGGCGAGGCGGTGGGCGATGATCACCGACGTTCGCCCGCGGAGCAGTGTGTCGAACGCCTTCTCGATCAGGATCTCGCTCGGTCGATCGATGTTCGAGGTCGCCTCGTCGAGGATCAGGATCCGCGGGTCGGCAAGGAGGGCGCGTGCGATCGAGATCAGCTGCCGCTCGCCTGCCGAAAGGCCTGACCCGCCTTCGCGCACGACGTGATCGAGGCCACCCTCGAATCGGGCGGTGATCCGGTCGACGCCGATCGCGTGCGCCGCGGCGGCGACCTCTTCGTCGGTCGCCTCGGGGCGGCCGAACCGAATGTTGTCGGCGATCGTGCCACTGAAGAGGAAGGGATCCTGGAGGACGACGCCGAGCTGCCGCCGCAGCGACCGCAACTGGATGTCGCGGAGGTCGATCCCGTCGATCTTCACGGAGCCTTCGAGGGGGTCGTAGAAACGGGCGATCAGCTTGGCTGTCGTCGACTTGCCGCCGCCCGACTCACCAACGAGAGCGACGCACCCGCCTTCGGGCACGTCGATCGAGATGCCGTGGATGATGGGTTCGTCACCGTAGGCGAAGACGACGTTCTCGAGCTGCAGATGACCCGCGATCCGGCCGATCTCGGGAGCACCTTCGCGATCGGTGATGTCCTGCTCCGCGTCGAGAACGGTGGAGATCTTTGTCATCGCTGCACTCGCCGCCTGGACCTGGCCGTACAACTCGGACAGCTCCTGCAAAGGCTGGAAGATCAGCTGGAGCATCCCCATCGCCGCGATCAGGGTTCCGATCTCGAGCGATCCCGAGTCGATCATCTTCGCGCCGGCGAAGAGCACGCCGACGGTCGCGATCGCACCGAGGAATTCGATGGCGGGGAAGAAGAAGGACGAGAGCTTCTGTGCGTAGACGTTCGAGATGCGGTTGGCCTCGTTCAGGTCGGCGAACTCGGACTGGAACGCTCGTTCGCGGCTGAAGGCCTGGACGACCGCCATCCCGGAGACGGACTCGGCGAGCTGAGCAGTGACCGCGGCAATCCGTGTCCGCACGTCCGCGAAGGCGACGTGCGATGTTGTCTGAAACCAGCGCGTGACGACGATGCCCGGTGGCAGGATGATCAGGGCCACGACCCCGAGCCGCCAGTCGAGGACGAACAGCCCGACGATCGCGGCCACGAGCGTCATCGAGTTGACGACGAGCGTCGTCAGGCCCTGGTTGAGTACATCGGAGAGTGCGTCGACGTCGCTCGTCAACCGCGCGATGATCCAGCCGGCCTTCTGCTTCGAGAAGTACCGCAGCGAGAGCGACGTCAGGTGCTGGAAGAGGTCGCGGCGGAGATCGAGGACGATCTGCTGGCCGATTCCGGCGAGCATCAGCCACGTCGTCGTCCCCAGGATCCACGCCATGAGCCCGATGGCGATGTAGAGGATCACGTCGGCCGTGAGACGCGTCAGGTTGTCGGCTTTGATGCCGTTGTCGATCGCGTCTCCGACGATCGCCCAGCCGGCGACCGGCGCGGCCGCGGAGACGGCTGCGATCAGCATCACGCCGGTCAGCCGCTTGCGGCGGCCGACCGTGTAGCGCCCGAGGCGCGACAGTCCTGTTCGTTGGCTATGCGGCAAGCGC
>JAYTJO010000604.1:0-1616 GCA_043730975.1 Thermoleophilia bacterium
AAGGAGATCGAGCTCATCGACGAGCTCGGCCTCGCCGGGTTCTTCCTCCTCCACTGGGAGGTGCTCGAGCTGGCGCGGGAATGTGCCCTCCAGGTGCGAGGGCACGGCTCGCCCCGTCGCTTTCTGCCGCCCGGTCGGGGGCGGGGCAGCTCCGTCGGTTCGATCGTCTGTTACCTGACAGGTCTCTCGCACGTCGATCCCGTCGCCAACGAGCTTTCGCTCGGGCGCTTCCTCAACCGTGAGCTGGCATCGGTTCCCGACATCGACCTCGACTTCCCACGCGACATCCGCGAGAAGCTGATCGTGGCCGTCACGGAGCGGTACGGGAACGAGCACGCTGCGCTCGTTGCGAGCTTCGCCACGTATCGCTCGCGCGGTGCAATCCGTGATGTGGGCAAGGCGCTCGGTCTGCCGCAGGCAGAGCTCGAGCGGCTCGCCCGGTTGACCGACGGCTGGGATGCCTCACGCATCGCCGAGGAGGTGGCGGGGCTGCCGGACGCCGAGCGGAAGCTCGTCTCGAAGCGATGGCGGGCGTTCCAGTTCCTTGCGACCGAGATCGCGGGCCTCCCGCGGCACATCTCCCAGCATCCGGGCGGCATGGTCATCTCGACCCGACCCCTGATCGATCTCGTCCCGGTGCAACCCGCAGCGATGGCCGGCCGCCAGCTCTGCCAGTGGGACAAGGACTCCTGCGCCGATGCGGGCTTTCTCAAGATCGACCTGCTCGGGCTGGGGATGCTCTCCGCTGTCGAGGAGTGCGTCGAGAGCATCGCCGAGGCCTACGGTTCGCCCATCGACCTCTCGCGCATCCCACTCGACGACAGGGCGGTGTTCGCCGAGATCCAGAAGGCGGACACGGTCGGCACCTTCCAGATCGAGAGCCGGGCCCAGATGCAGAGCCTCCTGCGCACAAAGCCGGAGTCGATCGACGACCTCACCGTGCAGGTCGCGCTCGTGCGTCCCGGCCCGATCCAGGGCAAGGCGGTGCATCCCTACATCGAGAATCGGCGGCGGCTGCGTGAGGATCCGACGTTCGTCTATCCGGTCGACCATGAGGCACTGCGGGAGCCGCTTCGCTCGACGCTCGGCGTCGTCGTCTTCCAGGACCAGGTGCTCGACGTCGCGATCGCACTCGCGGGCTTCACGGTGGGGGAGGCCGAGGGATTGCGGCGCGCGATGAGTCGCAAGCGCAGCCGGGCGGCGCTCGAATCCCACCGCGTACGGTTCATCGAGGGTGCGGTTCGCAACGGCGTCGCCGAGCAGGTCGCGGATCTCGTCTACGACAAGCTCGTCGGCTTCTCGGGCTTCGGCTTCCCGAAGTCGCACGCCGCCGCATTCGGACTGCTCGCCTACCAGTCGCAATGGCTGCGCCATCACTATCCGGCCGAGTTCCTCTGCTCGCTGCTGAATGCTCAGCCGATGGGCTTTTACCCGCCGGCAAGCCTCGTCCGTGACGCCCAGCGGCGCGGGGTGGAGGTGCGCTCTCCCGACGTGAACCGGAGCGAGTCCCTCTGCTCGCTCACCTCCACCGACGAACGTTGTGTTGAATCAACACAAGCTCCACAGACAGTGCGCATCGGTCTCGCGTACGTCCAGTCGGTGGGCAAGGACGACGC
>JAYTJO010000605.1:0-2275 GCA_043730975.1 Thermoleophilia bacterium
GAGCACGGCGGCACCACCAACGCGGCTGTACCCGTTGCCGTCGAAGAGCCTGCTGAACCCCCCCGCCGCACCGACCACCGCCTGGACGGAGCGCGGCAGTGCCACAACAGGAGCCGAGATCGAGAGTCCGGGCGCGACCACGCCGCCAAGCGGTTGGTTGCCAGAGACGAGGGTCATCAACCCCGCGAGCAGCAGGACATGGCCCGTCGGGCTGCGTCGTCTCGTGTCGAGCGCTCCGGCCGTGAGCACGGCCGGGGCACCGCCCGGACCTCCGATGCTGCCGTAGGCCGGCCCCGCCGGCCCGTCATTCCCGGCCGGAGCGACGACGAGCGTGTCGAGCGCCGTCGCTCCGGCCGCGGCCTCGGCCAGCGGGCCATCGGAAAACGCCGCGAACGGCTCCGCGACGCCGATGAGTGCGACCCGCACTGCGTCGTGTGCATCCCCGTCCTCGTTCGGGTCGACGGCGAGCTCGAGGCCGGCAAGAACCTGGTCGGTGCGCCCGTAGACGGCCACGCCGCCCGACGCATCCGGCTGCCAGCCAGCGACGCGAATCGGGAGCAGCGAGGCGCCCGGGGCTGTTCCCTCGAGCCCGGCCGGCCCGTCCGAGCCGACGACCAGCCCCGCCATCTCCGTTCCATGACGCTCCGGTCGTCCTGGAGCGGTGGGGTTCTGACGGGCGCTCGCGTCGCCACCCGGGTCGAGAACGTCGAGACCCGGCAGCAGCGCACGCCGGATGTACGGGTGCACACGATCGACACCCGTGTCGAGGAGCGCTACGGTGACACCGGCCCCCGAGAAGCCCGGGAGCCGGACGTCGGCCCGTCGTTCGCCGCCGCTCGAGAGCAGCTCGTCGACGACCTTCGGGTCGACGGCGGCTGGAATGGCGGCGCGGACGGCATAGACGCCGCGGACATCGGGGCTCTTGACGACGATCGCGAGAGCGCGCGCGTCGAACGGGGCGGCAAAGCCGTTGAACGTGCGGTAGTAGGAATGCTCCGGCTCGATCGGCACGCCCTTCAGGGCGAGCTGCCCGATCACCTCCTGCTGCGCCTCCCGCGCGCTCCGCGTCCACCCCTTCTCCTGCTCCTCGGTCGCGACACCGCCTGCCGCCGCAACGCGTGTCGCGAGTGAGGGCTCGTCGAGGACGACGATCCAGCGGTTGCCGAGCTGCGGAGACGGCCTGCTCCCGAGAAGGCTCTCCCACCCGGCGGCACCGGTTGCAGGCTCATCAGCGGCGGCAGCTGCGCCCCCTCCGAGGAGGACGAGCGCGGTCGCGAGCAACGCGACCCCGGCCGGAAGGTGGATGCGGTTACCGAGCCGACGCATACGCATCCACGACGAGTGCTTCGGCGGGCGACAGAGGTTCGGCGTACCGCGCCGCCGACGCAATCATGGCAGCGTTGTCGGTGCAGAACGAGAGCGGAGCGACGACCGCCTCGGGGAGCGCGGCGCGAAGCTCCGAGTTCGCGGCGACTCCGCCGACAACGGCGAGTCGAGACAGCCCCTCAGCCTCGGCAGCCTGGTGAAGGCGCCGGGTGAGCGCGAGGACAATCGCACGCTGATACGACGCAGCCAGATCGGCGCGCCGCTCGGCCACAGCAGCCTCTCCGAGGTCGCGTACCGTGTACAGGAGCGACGTCTTCAGGCCCGAGAACGAGAAGTCGAAGCCGGGAACGTTCGCCACCGGGAAGGAGAAGGCCAGTGGATCTCCATGCTGCGCGAGAGCGTCGATCTCGGCGCCGCCGGGGTAGGGCAGCCCGAGGAGGCGCGCACCCTTGTCGAACGCCTCGCCCGCTGCGTCGTCGAGCGTTGTCCCGAGGCGCTCGAACGAGCCGGGTTCGCGCACCGCAAGCACCTGCGTGTGGCCGCCCGTCGCGAGCAGGCAGGCGAAGGGCGGCTCGAGTGGCTCGTCGCCGAGATAGAGCGAGGCAACGTGGCCCTGGAGGTGGTTGACGGGGACGAGCGGGAGGCCACGCGCCCACGCAATCGCCTTGGCCGCGGACAGCCCGACGAGGAGGGCGCCGACGAGTCCCGGCCCTTGCGTCACTCCGATCCGCGCGATGCCGTCGAACCCGACCCCGGACGCAAAGAGTGCTTCGCGGATTACCGGACCGACCTGCTCCAGGTGCCGTCGTGACGCGATCTCCGGGACGACACCGCCGTAGCGTGCGTGGAACTCACCCTGCGAGGCGATGATCGACGACAGCACCTGGCCATCAGGCGTGATCACGGCCGCCGCGGTCTCGTCACAGGAGGTCTCGATTCCGAGGATCAC
>JAYTJO010000606.1:0-2944 GCA_043730975.1 Thermoleophilia bacterium
CGTCAGGAAGAAGCGAGGTGACGAGGACGGGATCCAGTACGACATCGGCGCCGGGCAGAAGCGCGGCCGCCTCTGCGTGATGCGTCGAGCGAAAGCCGAGGATCGTGGGCACATCCCCGAGCACCTGCGCGACGTAGGGAAACGGTGCAACGCCGATACCGCCGCCGACGATGAGTGGCCGTGGCACGGTGAGGTCGAAGCCGTTCCCGAGTGGCCCGAGCACGTGGAGCTTCTCTCCGACGGAGAGGTCGCAGAGGGTGCGGGTGCCGGAACCGATCGGGTCGATCAGGAAGCAGAGCTCGCCGGCCGTCGCGAGGCAGAGGGACATCGGGCGGGGCAGGACGTGACCTGGCGGGTGGAGCATGAAGAACTGGCCGGGTATGCCGGGCTCGATTCCGCCCACCGCGACGCGCAGCAGCGTGTAGGGCCCGATGGACTCCGACCCCGTGACCTCGACGACCTCGCCGGTCGCGCCGGTCACAGGTCCGGTCACGATTCGATCCCGATGCGCTCCTGCAGTGAGAGAGCGGTCTCGGCGCGTGCGTTGGCAATCGCATGCACCGCTGCCGCAGCACCGGAGATCGTGGTGATGCACGGGACACGCGCACTGAGCGCGGCCTCACGGATGCGATAGCCGTCGGCGCGTGCCCCGGAGCCCTGTGGCGTGTTGATGATCAGGTCGCACCTGCCGTCGGCGATGAGGTCGACGACCGTCTGCTCGTCGACTGCAGCGTCGGCGACCTTTGCCACCTCCCCCACCTCGAGACCTGCCGCACGAAGTGTTCGGGCGGTGCCATCGGTCGCGACGAGCTCGAACCCGAGCCCTGCGAGTGCGGCCGCGATCGAGACGACGCTCGGCTTGTCGTTGTCGTTGACCGACAGGAACGCCGTTCCCGTCGCAGGCAGAGGGCGTCCCGCTGCGCGCTCGGCCTTCGCGAATGCGGTCGGGAGATCCGACGCGCTCGCCATCACCTCCCCGGTCGATCGCATCTCGGGCCCGAGCACGGGATCGGCGCCGGGGAACCGCGCGAAGGGGAGGACCGCAGCCTTCACGCTGACCTGGGTCGGCCGCGGCGTCGGGAGATCGAGATCACGCAGCGTTTGACCCGCCGCGAGCTTGCACGCGGCTTCGACGAGGTTGATCCCGATCGCCTTGGAGGCGAACGGAACGGTACGCGACGCTCGCGGGTTCGCTTCGAGCACGTAGACCGTCGAGTCCGCGATCGCGAGCTGGATATTCAGCAGCCCGACGACTCCGAGAGCGGGCGCGAGTCGCTTGACGATGTGCTCCACCTCGAGCGCATTTGCGAGCGTGAGCGACTGCGCAGGAAGCACGCACGACGAATCACCGGAATGAACTCCCGCCTCCTCCACGTGCTGCATAACGGCCGCAATGAAGACGTCCTCACCGTCGCAGAGAGCATCGACGTCGATCTCGACCGCGTTTTCGACGAAGCGGTCGACGAGGACCGATCCCGAGACGGCGCCCATCGCCTTGCGCAGTTGCGCATCGTCATAACAGACGCGCATCGCGCGGCCGCCGAGCACGTACGACGGCCGCACGAGAACCGGATAACCGATCTCCGCCGCGGCAAGGAGTGCTTCGTCCGCCCCCTCCACGGTCGCCCACGGTGGGCAGCGAATCCCGAGCTCGTCAGCGAGTGCTCCGAACAGCTCGCGATCCTCGGCAAGATCGATCGCAGACAGCGGGGTTCCCATGATCTCGTATCCCGCAGCCTCGATGTGGCGAGCGAGGCGTAGCGGTGTCTGACCTCCGAACTGCGTCACGACGCCCTCGGGCTGCTCTCGGTCGAGGACCGCGAGCACCTCCTCGGGGGAGAGTGGCTCGAAGTACAGCCGGTCGGAGGTGTCGTAGTCGGTCGAGACCGTTTCGGGGTTGCAGTTGATCATCACGGCTTCGTACCCGAGAGCACGGAACGTCTGCACGGCGTGGACGCAGCAGTAGTCGAACTCGATCCCCTGGCCGATGCGGTTCGGTCCGGAGCCGATGATCACAACCCGCGGCTTCGTCGCGGGTGGCAGAGCCTCGTCTTCCTCGCCCCAGGTCGAGTAGTAGTAGTTGGAGGCCGCCTCCACCTCGCCGGCGCACGAGTCGACGCGGCGATAGGACGGCTTGATGCCCCTGGCGTAGCGGGTTCGGCGCACGTCGTCGCCGCTCGTGCCCCAGGCCGCTCCAATCGAGTCATCGCCCCACCCGGCACGTTTGGCGCGGAGGATGTCGAGTGACGCAAGCTCCCGCTTTGCGTGGGCGAGCTGCTCCTTGAACCAGGGATGAACCCCGTCGGGTATGTCGTCGAACGTCGCCCACGGAGTCGCAGATCCCGGGTCGAGCTCGCGCGAACCGAAGCCCTTGAGAAAGGCCTCCGTGAACGTGCGACCGATGCCCATCGCCTCGCCCACCGACTTCATCTGGGTGCCGAGCGTTGCATCGGCGCCCGGGAACTTCTCGAACGCGAACCGCGGGAACTTGACGACGACGTAGTCCAGGGTCGGCTCGAAGCTCGCGGGTGTCGTTTTCGTGAGGTCGTTCGGGATCTCGTCCAGCGTGTAGCCGACTGCGAGCTTCGCCGCGACCTTCGCGATCGGGTAGCCCGTCGCCTTCGAGGCGAGTGCAGACGACCGCGACACGCGCGGGTTCATCTCGATCACGCGAATCTCGCCCGTGTCGCGATTGCGCGCGAACTGGATGTTCGAACCGCCGGTCTCGACCCCGACCGCGCGGATGATCGCGACGGAGGCATCGCGGAGCTCCTGGTATGCCTCGTCGGAGAGCGTCATCTGCGGCGCAACCGTGACCGAGTCGCCCGTGTGAACTCCCATCGGATCGAGGTTCTCGATCGAGCAGACGATCACGACGTTGTCGTTGAGGTCGCGGATTACCTCGAGCTCGAACTCGTCCCAGCCGCGGATCGATTCCTCCACG
>JAYTJO010000607.1:0-1855 GCA_043730975.1 Thermoleophilia bacterium
ACGCCTCCGGTGAGATCGGCCTGCCACATCGTCTGTGAGGCGTTCGCCGTGGCCGCATACGACCAGAGGTCGTCCCGCTTGATCTCGGCCAGATAGCGCGCCAGGTTTGGTACCACTGCGACCGGAAGGTGCTCGACCATCCCGGCAGACGACCGGCAAACGGCCGGCGTCACCTGGACGGCACCGTGCGCCGGAACGATCACGCCGGTGGCTCCCGCGCCGGCGGCGGAGCGGATCACGGCACCGAGATTCCTCGGATCGGTGACCTGATCGAGGCAGACCAGGAGCGGCTTTTCCTCGGCCGCGAGGGCCCAGGGATCGGCGTAGGGATACGGGCCGGCCCAGGCGACGACGCCCTGGTGATCCGGGCTCTCGGCCGCCTCTGTCAGCTCGCGCTCCTTGACGACGCGCGGGCGAGGCCCCTCCCCGAGCCAATCGAGCGACTCGGCAACCCGCTCGGAGACCCAGAGCTCGAGCACCTCACGGCGGCCGCGCAGAGCCTCACGTACGGCATTGCGCCCGAAGATCAGCTCGCGCGTCACGACAGTGGGACGAGCTCGAAGCCGTCGGGCGCATCGCGCACTTCCCAGCCGGCCTGGGTGATCTCGTCGCGCAGTCGGTCCGCCTCGGCGAAGTCCCGGGAGGCGCGTGCGTCGACACGCGCCCTCGCGAGTGCCGTCACGTCAGCGGGCACCGCGACGATGTCGCCCAGCTCGGCGAGCCCGAAGATCGCGAGTCCCCGCCGAAGTTCGATGAGAGCTCCATCGCGAGCCCAGCGGTGGAGGATTGCGAGGGCGGCCGGAGTGTTGAAATCGTCGTCCAGAGCCGCTGCGAAGGCATCCCAGTCGCCCTCGGCCCTGGTCTCGCCACGCAGGGCGTTGCGCAGGCTCTCGACCTGCACGCTGGAGGCGGTCATCGCATCGCGAGAGAACTCGAGCGGCTTGCGCCAGTGACCCGTCATCAGGAAGAGGAGCGCGGCCTCCCGCCCCCACTCCGCGATGACTTCCTGGATCGTCGCAACGTAGCCGACGGACTTCGACATCTTCTCGCCGACGAACCGCAGCAGGCCGTTGTGCATCCAGATCTTCGCGAAGGGACGCCCGACGGCGAGCGACTGGGCGCGCTCGTTTTCGTGGTGGGGGAAGACGAGGTCGAGGCCTCCGCCGTGGATCAGGAACTCCGGGCCGAGCGTCTTCTCGGCCATTGCCGAGCACTCGATGTGCCAGCCTGGTCGGCCGAGCCCCCATGGCGAGTCCCACGACGTGTCCTCGCCCTCCTTTGTCGCCTTCCAGAGCGCGAAGTCACGGTGATCCTCCTTGAGCGCGCTCGGCTCCTGCTCCTCGACCTCGTCAGGGCGCTGCCCGGAGAGGGCACCGTACGTCTCGAAACTCGACACCCGGAAGTAGACGTCCCCGCCGGAGGGGTAGGCGTGTCCGGCGGCGATGAGCTCCTCGATCAGGGACACGATCTCGGGGATCGTCTCGGTGGCAAGAGGCTGCGCGTCGGGCATCTCGAGCCCGAACGAGGCGGTGTCGTCCAGGTACCACGCCGTCGCCTCCCGTGCCCGCTCGGCGCTCGCACCTGGCGCGACCTCGTAGATCCTGTCGTTGATATCAGTGATGTTGTGGACGTACGTGACGTCGTATCCGCGCTCACGCAACCAGTTGCGCAGCCAGGCGAAGATGACGAACGGCACCGCGTTGCCGATGTGGGCCCGCTGGTAGACCGTTGGGCCGCAGACGTACATTCCGACCTGCGCGGGCGCAGGAGGGAGCTCGACGAGGGCCTTCGTCGCGGTGTCGTAGAGGCGAACGGTCATCGCGGTGTTATAGCGGCGGTAGCGCGCCGGAGCGCC
>JAYTJO010000608.1:0-2168 GCA_043730975.1 Thermoleophilia bacterium
ACGGGCGCCAACTTCACGCTCGAGCATCAAACCGCCGTACCCCGTCCTTTGCAGCGCCCGCATCCTCCCCTCGTGCTCGGCGGCGGTGCGAAGCCCCGATCTGTCGCGCTTGCCGCGCGTTTCGCCCAGGAGTACAACACCCCGGGGGCCACGCCGGCCCAGTGCGCGCAACGGCGGATGGCTCTCGACGGAGCGTGCTCGGACATCGGTCGAGATCCCTCCTCGCTGCCGCTCTCCGTGATGACGACGTGTGTGATCGGCTCGGACGACGCCGAGGTCGGCCGTCGGTTGCAGGCAGTCCTTGACTTCTCGAACAGCGAGCTTTCGCCAACCGACGTGCTCGCCGCGAAACCGCATTGGCTCGTCGGCACCGTGAACGAGGTTGCTGAGCGGATCGAGGAATACCGCGCAGCCGGCGTCGAGCGCGTCTTCCTCCAACATCTCGATCATCGGGACCTGGAGTCGGTCGCGCTGATCGGAGACGTGCTCGCACCGCTCGTCTTCGGCGCCGCTCGCAGGTGAGCACGGCCCGCGCACCGGCTGCACCTCGGTTTCACCCTGGCCGTCGCTTCGTCCGCCCACAGCGCTCGCGACATCGTTCCTCGATGCCGGTATAGTACCTTTCTGCTAGACAAAAATATTTGGTGCAAAAAAGAATTACTGCCTCTCCGCTAGCGGGGCACGTCGTCCCGGGAGGAACGATGTCCGACGGCCGATACGCGATGCTCGAAACGCCGAAGCACTTCTCGGTCGGACATCGGTCCGTCCCCGAGCCAGCCGAGGGCGAGGTGCGGCTCCGTGTCCACGACTGCGGCGTCTGCGGCTCCGACCTGAAGATGTGGGCCGGAACTCACGCGTTTCTCCGCGCCCCACTCCTTCTCGGCCACGAGATCTACGGCACCGTCGAGGAGCTCGGATCGAGGACGAACGGGATCCAAGCAGGCTCCGCGGTCGTCGTCTTTCCTGCCGTTGGGTGCGGAACGTGCTTTCACTGTGAACGAAACCAGCCCCAACTCTGCGCCGACATGCGATTCTTCGGCGGCCAACTCCCAGGCGGTCTCGCCGAGCACGTCATCGTCCCCGAGGACAACCTCATCGTCGTCCCGGACACGGTTCCGGAACAACAGCGGGTTCTGATCGAACCGCTAGGCGTCGGCGTTCACGCCGTTGCACGCGCGCAGATCGAGCCCGGAGAAACCGCGGTCGTTCTAGGTGGCGGAGCCATCGGCCTCTTCACTGCGCTCGTCGCGCGTGCGCGCGGCCTCGAGATCGTTCTCATCGGAGAGCCTTCCGCAGCTCGGAGAAGCCGGGCCGAGGCACTCGGGTTCGAGACATTCGACACGGACACGACGCCCGTCGCCGAAGCCGTGACCGCGCGGATCCGCCCCGAGGGCGCCGACATCGTCTTCGAATGCGTCGGCTCCGAACGGACGATCAACGCCGCCCTCGCCGCGACCCGCAAGGGCGGCCGGACGATCGTCGTCGGTAATGCGCCCGCCACCGTCCAGATCGACGGACTCGCGCTCCAGCGCGGAGACAGATCGTTGGTGGGAGTGCTGATGTACGACAAGGACGACCTCGTCGAGGGTATGAACTTGCTCGCGGACGGACTCCTCAGCGCGCTCCCGGACGAGAGCCTCGTCGAAGCCTTCACCCTCGATGATGTCGGTGCTGCCTTCACGGCGGCAAAGGACGGCACGTTCGATGCCGTGCGTGTGGTCGTTCGGCCGTGACCACTTTTGCGGAGGCGCTGCGCACCGCGACGTTCTACGACGTCTCCCCCGTGATCGACGAGCGGCTACCGCTCTTCCCCGGCCATCCCCCACTCGCGATCGACACCGACGCGCGGACGCACGAGCGCGATGGCTACTTCCTCCAGAGGCTTTCGCTCGGCGAGCACGTCGGCTCCCACGTCGACGCGCCTGCTCACGCGGTAGCGGCACTCGCCGATCGCACGATCGACCACTACCCTGTCGACCGGTTCATCGCCCCCTACGTCAAGTACGACCTCAGCCGACACGCGCCCGGGCCCGGCGACCTCGTTTCACGAGCCACACTCCAGGAAGTCGAAGTGCGTGACGGGTTCGAGCCGCAAAATGGCGATATCGCGATCATCCAGTTCGGCTGGGACATCCACCTTCGACCCGAGAGCGACGATGAGGACGAGC
>JAYTJO010000609.1:0-1650 GCA_043730975.1 Thermoleophilia bacterium
CGGCGCGCGATCGGCAAGAAGATCCACGAACTGATGGCGTCGCTGAAGCCGAAGTTCCTCGACGGCTGCGCGGCCAACAACGTCACGCCCTCGGTCGCGAACCAGCTCTGGAAGGACATGGAGTCCTCGCAGGACTACTCCTTCAACAAGGCCCACTCGGTCTGTTACGCGCTGATCGCCTACCGTACCGCCTGGCTGAAGGCGAACTACTCGTGCGAGTACATGGCCGCGCTGATCTCGTCGGTCATGAGCACGAAAGACCGGGTGCCGATCTACGTCAACGCGTGCGACGAGATGGGGATCGAGGTGCTGCCGCCCGACGTGAACGTGTCGGCCACCGACTTCGCGGTCGTCGAAGGGAAGATCCGCTTCGGGTTGAACGCGGTCAAGAACGTGGGCGACAGCGCAGCGCGTGCGATCATCGCGGCGCGCAACGACGGCGGGCCGTTCGCGACGATCTGGGAGTTCACCGAGCGCGTCGACCCGCAGGTCGTGAACAAGCGCGCGCTCGAGTCGCTCGTCAAGTGCGGCGCGCTCGATTCGACCGGCGCCTCGCGGATGGGGATGCTCGGCGTGCTCGAGCAGGCGCTCGCCTACGGGCAGAAGCTCGCCGCCGACCGGCTCGCGGGGCAGGGGTCGATCTTCGACATGGGCTTCGGCGATTCTCAGGAGGCTGAGGCAGAAGTAGCCCGCAAGCACCATCCGCCGATTGCTGCGACCGAGTTCGAGAAGACGGAGTTGCTGCGACTCGAGAAGGAGACTCTCGGTCTCTACGTCTCGGAGCATCCCCTGAGCGCGGTGCGCGACCAGCTGCGGCGGAAGACCGACGCAACGCTCGGCGAGATCGAGCGGCGCCGTGACGGCGAGGTCGTGACCGTGGGCGGCATCATCTCGGCGATCAAGCACCTGACGACGAAGAAGGGCGAGCCGATGGTCTTCCTCCAGCTCGAGGATCCCACCGGCTCGGCCGAGGTCGTCGTCTTCTCGGCGATCTACTCGACGGTGCGGGAGCTGTGCGTCGCCGACCGCATCCTTGTCGTCAAGGGCCGGGTCGATCACAAGCAGGCGGGGGAGACGAAGCTCATCGCGCTCGAGCTGACGCCGTTCGAGGCGGTGGTCGAGCGGCGCGACGTCCGCTTCAAGCTCGACGCCCGCCAGGCAGCCGCGGGCGTGATCGAGGAGCTCGCGCGTCTCGTCAAGGAATACCCCGGCGAATCACCGGTCTACGTGGCGCTCGAGACGTCGATGGGCGCCCGCACCCTCGCCCTCGGCCCCGGCTACCGCGTGCAACCTGATTCGGACTTCATCGCCGAGGCGAAGGCGTTGCTCGGAGAGGCATCGGTTGTGTAGGGGCTGACGCGCGCGCTTCGCCCGTCCGGGCTGGCCGATGAGGTTCGCGAAGTCTCTCTGGCGAGAGGACGCTGGCGCAGGCGAGCGGGCCAACCCCCGACTCGCCACAGGATCAGCTGGCGGGCGCCGCAGCGAAGGCCGGACAGGCGACCTCGCGGCCTTCCTCGGGAGCATCATTCCCGAACTGTGAGTGTGTGGGTGCCCCGTCTGGGGTTGTTGCCAGGGTGGTGCCGGTGTTCTTCGTTTGTGACTCGATTCCCGAATGACCCTGCTTGCGGGTGTCTTTCCAGTGATGTGTCC
>JAYTJO010000610.1:0-3271 GCA_043730975.1 Thermoleophilia bacterium
CCCCCGTTCGCGGCGGCGAAGCCACGGAGGAACTGCCGTCCCCTCGGCGGGAGCCGGTCGTTGGGTATGCCGTAGGTCGTGACGTACATGCCCTCTGCCGCGCCGCCGGGGATGTCCGTGAGATCGGGCTGGAGGAATCCGTCGGGTGCGCTGATGGCGACGTCGGGGCCGAGCGCAGCTCGAAGCCCGCGCACGAGCGCCGCCGACCCCGGGCTCAGGAGATCGACGATCGCAATGGACTCCGGCCTGCTCCGGACAACCCTGCGGACGAGTGCCGCCACGGACTCCTCCTCGGAGTCGAACCGGGCGCTCCCTACGACCGCGACCCCCCGGAGCTTCGCGTACGCGCGCAAGTCCCTGATGTAGTCGGGACCATACTCACCCGAATAGAGCACGAAGAGCCGGTCGTGGCCCAGCTCCTTCGCGAGCTCCACCTGCGCAAGGGCCTGGACTCGATTGGCAGCAGCGAGCCGGAAGAAGCTCCGGGTGCCGGAGGGGTAGAGATCCTCGTCTTCGGTCAGACGCTTCTCGATCTTGAACTCGGGCACGCCGAAGCGGACGAGCCCGCCCGCCGCCTCATCACGCTCGAAGACGGTGACGGCGTGCCCGGCGCGCGCGAGCTGCTGCGCACAGGCAAGGCCCGCCGGCCCCGAGCCGATCACTGCGACCGTGCGGCCGCTTCGGTGCGCGGGCGGGCGCGGCACGACCCAGCCTTCCTCCCAGGCGCGGTCAACGATCGAGACCTCGATCTGCTTGATCGTGACCGCGTCACCCTCGCGAATCTCGAGCACGCAGGCGGCCTCGCACGGCGCCGGGCAGAGACGCCCGGTGAACTCGGGGAAGTTGTTCGTGCGGTGCAGCTCGACGATCGCCTCGTCCCAGCGGTCGCGATAGACAAGGTCGTTCCAGTCCGGAATCAGGTTCCCGAGGGGGCAGCCGCTGTGGCAGAACGGCACGCCGCACTCCATGCACCGAGCCCCCTGCTTGCGCAGCTCGAGGAGCGGCAGCGGCCGGACGAACTCGCGCACGTCGTGGACGCGCTCGGCTGGATCGCGCTCGAGCTGCTCGGCGCGGTCGAGCTTGAGGAAGGCTCCCAGCTCGCCCATCAGTGGTCTCTCCGGGAAGTTCGGGGCCTGCTCGCCGGCGAAAACCGAGCAGGCCGAGGACGCAGGGAGCTCCCATACCGGGTTGTACGGGTGCGACCGAGGACGAAGGCATGCGAAGCGTTTGCAGCCGCGCGAGCAGGTGGCGAAGTTCCCGGAGAGGCCACTTAGCGAGCGGCCTCCGTCTCAGTGGTGAAGAAGCCGCCGCCGCCCGTCGAGACCGGATGGTCATCGCGCTCGATCGCGAGGTCGGCGAGCGCCCGCTTGAAGTCGTGTGGCATCACCTTGACGAAGATGTCCGGGATCGCATCGACATCGGCGAGGACGCGCGCAGCAACAGCCGATCCGGTCCGCTCACCGTGCTCGGTGACGAGCGCCAGGATGGTCGCGACGTCCGATTCCTCGATCGGATCGAAGCCGACGAGCTCCATATTGCAGCGGGAGGCGAACGTGGCGTCCCGGTCGAGAACGTAGGCGATCCCGCCGCTCATCCCGGCCGCGAAGTTGCGGCCTGTCGGCCCGAGCACGACCGCGATGCCGCCCGTCATGTACTCGCAGCCGTGGTCGCCGATGCCCTCGACGACCGTCGTCGCACCGGAGTTCCTCACCGCGAATCGCTCGCCTGCGAGGCCGCGGAAGAACGCCTTGCCGGAGGTGGCCCCGTAGAGGACGGTGTTGCCGATGACGACGTTCTCCTCAGCGGCGAACCCGGCGTCATCGGGCGGTCGCACCGAGATCGTTCCGCCCGAGAGCCCCTTGCCCACGTAGTCATTCGCATCGCCGACGAGCGCGAGCTCGATCCCGGGGGCGAGCCAGGCGCCGAAGGACTGTCCCGCCGACCCCGTGAGAGCAACGCGAATCGAGCCATCCGGCAAGCCGAGGCTCCCGTGAGCCTTCGTCAGGTGGTTCGAGAGGAGCCCTCCGACCGTCCTGTTGAGATTGCGGATGGGAAAGGACAGCTCGACAGGCTCGCCCGCCTCGATCGCAGGCGCGGCCGCCTCGATCAGCGTCCAGTCGAGCGCGCCCTCGAGCGGAGAGTCCTGCGCACGCATTCTCCGGACCGGTGTGGTCTCGGAGATAGCGGTGCGAGAGAGAAGTCGCGAGAGGTCGATCCCCCGTTCCTGCCAGTGCGCGATCGCCTCATCGGCCTCGAGGAGCTCTACCCGACCGACGAGATCCTCGTACCGGGCGATCCCGAGCCTCGCCATGATCTGGCGTACCTCCTCGGCGACGTAGAAGAAGAAGTTGACGACGTGCTCGGGCTGCCCGGCAAACCGCTTTCGCAGCTCGGGATCCTGCGTCGCGATGCCCACCGGGCACGTGTTCAGGTGGCAGGCGCGCATCATCACGCAGCCGCTCGCGACGAGAGGCGCGGTCGCAAAGCCGATCTCGTCGGCACCGAGCAGCGCCGCGACGACGACGTCACGTCCCGTCTTGATCTGCCCGTCCGTCTGCACCCAGATGCGGGAACGAAGGTCGTTGCGGACGAGCGTCTGCTGCGTCTCGGCGAGGCCGATCTCCCAGGGAATGCCGGCGAAGAGGATCGACGACAGCGGCGAGGCACCCGTTCCACCGTCGTGACCCGAGATGAGAACGTGATCGGCGTTCGCCTTTGCAACACCGGCCGCAACGGTGCCGACGCCGACTTCGGCGACGAGCTTCACCGAGATACGGGCAGTCGGGTTCGCGCAGCGGAGGTCGTAGATCAGCTGCTTCAGGTCCTCGATCGAGTAGATGTCGTGGTGGGGCGGTGGCGAGATGAGGCCGACGCCGGGCGTCGTCAAACGGACGCTCGCGATGTAGTTGTCGACCTTGTGGCCGGGCAGCTGGCCGCCCTCCCCGGGCTTTGCGCCCTGGGCCATCTTGATCTGAATCTCGTCGGCATTCGTGAGGTAGTCGATCGTCACGCCAAAACGGCCCGACGCGACCTGCTTGATCGCGGAACGGCGGAGGTCACCGTTCGCGTCGGGGGTGAAGCGAACCGGATCCTCCCCCCCCTCGCCCGTGTTTGACTTGCCACCGATGCGGTTCATCGCGATCGCGAGGTTCTCGTGTGCCTCCCGCGAGATCGAGCCGAGTGACATCGCACCCGTGACGAATCGCTTCACGATCTCGCTCGCAGGCTGGACCTCCTCGAGCGGGATCCCGCCGTCGTCCGCCTCACGGAA
>JAYTJO010000611.1:0-4465 GCA_043730975.1 Thermoleophilia bacterium
GGTGCCGACCTGGCCGGCGATCCAGACGGCCGCGTTCGTGACCCAGACAGTGACGCCGCGCATCACGAAGTCCGCCGTCGCCGACGCCGCACCGTCGACGACCGCACCGGCCGCGTCACAGACGAGATCGGCGCCGGGAATGTCACACGGGGTCGGGATCCCCACCGCCTCCGGAGCCGCCTGCGCGGTCGGGGCGGCGATCAGGAAGGTCGCGCAGGCGGCGACGAGGATTGCGCAGACAAGGCGGATCGGGATGACGCGTTCATGGGTTGGCACTGGTGAACTCCTTGAAGCCGGGGACGGAGGCGAACAGGTCCGCTGCTGTGGATGGCGGTGATCCGAGCGGCGGTGTCGGACCAGGCTCACTCGCGAACCCGTCGACCTTCCAGCGGCCGGCCTGCCAGACGAGCAGGACGGTCTCGGTGCGCCACGACTGCTGCGGCGCCACGGTCGCGCCGCTGCCGACGACCCCGACCCGCCACACCGACACCGTCGCCTGCCTGGGGGTAAAGGCGTCGATGCGGTAGCCGACCGGGAACGCCCGCACGAACACGACCGGCGGCGGCACCGTGTCGACACCCAGTCGAGCACGGGCATCGGTAGCGGCGCGGTCGTAGGCGGCGGCCAGTCGGGCCCGGGAGCCGCTCGAGGCGAGCGACGCGACAAGCGCCCGGACACGTCGGCGGTCGAGGAGCGCCGCCCCATCGAGCGCACTGACAGCGGCTGCCGCGGCCGCCGCCGCACCGGCCGCCGTCCGAGCAGAACGGCCCCGACGCACAGGACGGGCAGCGGGAGCAACGGGGACGGTGGCCACGGGCGTCTGGGCGGGAGCGGCCACCGTGACCGCTCGGGTTGCCTCATGGTTCGAGAGCCTGCTTCCAACGGCGATGCCGATACCGAGCAGGCAGACGCTCGCAATCCCGATCGCCGCCCACCTCCACCGCGGCGGGCTCGGGGTTCGGTAGCTGCTCATCGCTATTTGACGGTGTTGCCGAGGTTCTCGAAGAACGAGACGATCGCCGGGGCGGCACCAACGAGGAACGCTGCCGCGGCGGCGACGAGAGTGCCGCGGCGACCGGTGCTCGCGTGCTGGTAGTTGCCCGAGTGAGCACTCAGCGCCCACACCGCCGCCGAGACAACAAGCCCCGCGAGCGCAGCAAGCAACCCCCAGAACGCGAGCCCATCAACAAGCTGCTGCAACGCGGGGCTCCCGGGAAGACCCTTCGGATCCGGGTTACCGCCAAGGCCCGTCGCGGCGATCAGAATGCCAATCAACATCTCCTACCTCCTCCTGCTCCGTATGCCAGTTGATCTACTGCTCTACTTGTATAGCAGTTGATTCACTGGAATACTAGGGGGACGCGTGATTGTCGGCTATCGTGTGATGTACGGTGGTTTGAGCAGTGGATGAGCGGCAACGAAGGGAGCGCGCGGGTGGCGGTTGAGCAGACGGCGTTGGGAAGGCTCTTGCAGCAGCGACGCGAGGCAAAGGGCTATTCGCGCACCCGTGTTGGCCAGCTCGTCGGGATCAAGCCGGGCACGATCGAGGGCTGGGAGCTCGGTCGGGTCGCGCGACCACCGATCCACGACGTGCTCCGTCTGGCCCACTTCCTCGAGATCAACCCCGACGAGCTCCAACAGGCCGTGTTCGACGACCTCGGAGCCGACGACCTAGGTGCCCCGGACGCCGCTCCAACCGCCCGGGAGGCCACTGCGGTGCGTGGTGGTGGGAGCGCGGTGCCGCTGCTCGAGGCGGCCTTCCGGCTGTTCGCCTGGAAGGACGACGCTACTGCGGCGGCTGCGCTCAACACGGAGCCGGAGCAGGTACGCGGCTGGCGCGACGGAAGCGAGCGAATGGAGTTCAGCGACTATTTGGCTTTGACCTCGATGGTCGGGGTCGCGGCAGCCGCAGCGATACGGGGGGATGACGCCCGGATCGCCGACCTCGCCGCCGCCGCCGACGCGCTCGGCGTCGGCCTCACCACACCAGGCTGACCCGCTCGCCCCGCTATTCGTGGACTCGTTGGGCGAAGCGGAGCTGCTCGCTCAGGATCTCAGCGAGGCCCGCGCCCGTCTCCTCGACAAGGACGCGCATCTGACCGTTGCTTTGCTCGTTCGCGAGGTTGAGCAGCTCAGCGAACGCGATCTGGGCCGCGCGCAGCTCGACATTCACGCCTGCAAGTTCCTCGTTCTCGCGCGAAAGCAGATCGCATCTCCGTTCGCTCCTGAACAGCGCCTGGTCGAGCTCGAGATACGCGTCCTCGAGCAGCCGCCGCGACCCCCTGGCGATCAGCGCGACCGCCGAGCCGACCCCGAGAGCAACACTCAGCCCAACGAGCACAGCTGTGTGGAGCGGCGAGAGGCCGTTCAGCAAGGAGATCGGGAGCGCGACGGCCGCCGCAACGAACGAGACGACAAGCAGACGCGCTGGCGACGGCAACCGGCCGGGCACGAGGGCGTGAGCGGGCAGGCGTCTCACCGCTCGTCTGTGTGGGAGAGGATGTCGCCTGGTTGGCAGTCGAGCTCGCGGCAGAGGGCGTCGAGGGTCGAGAACCGGATCGCCCTGGCGCGGTTGTTCTTCAGGACCGACAGGTTGACGAGGGTGACGCCGACCCGGCTCGCGAGCTCGGTCAGCGTCATATCGCGCTCGGCGAGGAGGCGGTCGAGGTGGACGACGATCCCGTGGGGCTCGGGCTGGCTGTCGTCCGTCATACGAGCCCTTCTGTGTCCTCGCGCAACGCAACGCCCTCCGCGAACACCTGGGCGACAACGAGCAGCAGGCCGCCGATCAGGATCGGCACAAACGCGATCGTCAAATGGGAGAGCGCCAGGTCACCCACGCTCGAGCGGGAAACCAGTTCGGCTCGGGCGATCTGGGCGAGAACGAGAAGGAGCGGCGACAGCGCCACGAGCCAGCCGATGATCCGCAGGCGCCGCACGTTCTCATCCACAAACGGGTCGCCGGCCACGACCGTTCGCACAATCCGACGCATCAGAACCAGCACTGCCAGAGCAAGCAGCGCTATCGGGAGCACCTGCAAGCGCACGAGCAGCCGCTCGAACACACCGTCCGGCCTCGACACGACGGTCGCCCGCACCGCGTCCACCTCGACAGCTGGAGGGAGCGTCTGGGCGAGGTCGGGGGCGACCTTTGCCGGGTCGAGATCGACCGGCAGCACGGAGCGGTTACTCGCCCCGGAGAGACCGACCGAACTCACACCGAGAAGCGCCATCACCGCCACGGCGCCCGCAATCACGATCCCGGCAGTCACGAGACCCTCGAGCGCCCGCACGTCGAACCAATCGAACCCCACTGCCCGTCTCAGCCAACCAACCATCTCTCCTCCTCTCAACTCACGGCGATCTGTTATCGAAAGACGATAACATCGACAAACGATAAGTCAAGTCGAGACGGGCCGTGTTCGCTCCGGACAGGCCGCCATCATTCACGGCTGGCGCGTCGTCACCGGCTCTCTTGTATGACCGTTGATCCACTGCTATGGTCGGGGCGTGTTCTTCTCGTTGGATCAACGGTCATGATTCGGGTTGTCGGCGTCTCCGCCTCCGCTCTGCTCCTGCTTCTCGTCGCGGTCGTCGGGGGTGTCGCAGGAGCGGCCGGTGGCAGCAGCCCGGGTGGCCTCGGGGCGTCGGCGCCGTCGGAGGTTGCAGTCGCCGACATTCCTGCCGACTATCTCGTGCTCTACCAGCGGGCCGGCCAGCGCTTCGGTCTCGACTGGGCCGTGATCGCCGCGATCGGGAAGATGGAGTGCGATCACGGCCGCTACCAGGCGCCGGGCTGTAATCCGCCCGGGACCGTCAACCGGGCTGGGGCGACCGGCCCGATGCAGTTCCTCGGCTCGACCTGGTACGCGGGCACGACCCCGATGACCGTCCCCAGCCCAGGCCCCCCGACCGCGACCGCTTCGGACGGCTACGCGAGCGATGGTGATGGGGACGGTCTCGCTGATGTCTGGAATCCCGCAGATGCGATCTTCGCCGCCGCCCGCCTTCTGAGAGCTAACGGGGCGCCCGCCGACTACCGCAGAGCACTCACCGCCTACAACCCCTCCGGCGCCTACGTGAAGGCGGTGCTCGCGAAGGCAGCCGAGTATCGGCGCGCGCTCGGCTCCAGCGGAACAGGCGGGGCTGCCCTGGCCTTGGGTTGGGCGGTCGCGCATGTCGGCCGCTACACCTACAGCCTCGGTGGTGGTACTGACCGTGGCGGCTCCGTAGAGGACATGCAAACGCGGGAACCCCGCTCGACGACGTGTGACTGCTCGATGTACGTGCGCTGGGCGATGGCCCAGGCCGGCCTCGACATCGGCCTCACCACCGTCACCCAGTGGACAGCCAACGGCCGCCTCCCCAACACGGAAACCGCCGCCACCAGCCGCCTCGTCGAGCGCGGAGTCGGCTCGCAGCCACCAGCCGGCGGGTATCGGCCCGCTGACCTGATCTTCTTCGG
>JAYTJO010000612.1:0-1707 GCA_043730975.1 Thermoleophilia bacterium
CCGCCGTGTTGCCGGATATCGCTGCTCTCGGCTTCGACATCGTCTATCTGCCACCCGTCCATCCGATCGGCGAGACCCACCGCAAGGGCCGCAACAACGCCGAGCGAGCGCGCAAGGGCGACGTCGGTAGCCCGTGGGCGATCGGCGGCCCGGCGGGCGGTCACGATTCGCTCCACCCCGATCTGGGGAACGACGCCGACTTCGACGCGATGGTGAGGGCAGCGAGGGATGCGGGGCTCGAGCTCGCGCTCGACTTCGCGATCCAGTGCTCACCCGATCATCCGTGGCTCACCGAGCACCCGGAGTGGTTCCATCGTCGCCCGGACGGCACGCTCAAGTACGCCGAGAACCCACCCAAGCGATACCAGGACATTCACAACGTCGACTGGGGCACCGATGAGCGGGAGGCGCTCTGGGATGCGCTCCGCGACGTCGTTCTGGGCTGGTGTGCGCGGGGCATTCTCGTCTTCAGGGTCGACAACCCCCACACGAAGCCGGTGCCTTTCTGGGAGTGGCTGATCGCCGAAGTGCGCTCCGTGTACCCCGAGGCCCTCTTCCTTGCCGAGGCGTTCACGCGGCCGGCTCCGATGACGACCCTCGGCAAGATCGGATTCAGCCAGTCGTACACCTACTTCACGTGGAAGAACACGAAGGCGGAGATCGTCGAGTTCACCGAGCAGGCCCGCTCGTGGTCTGTGTTCTACCGCCCGAACATGTGGCCGAACACGCCGGACATCCTCCACGAGGTCCTCCAGGAAGGTGGGCGTCCCGCGTTCGAGGCAAGGTTCGTCCTCGCAACCACTCTCTCACCGAGCTACGGGATCTACTCGGGCTACGAAGCCTGTGAGAACACCCCCGTCCGAGCAGGCAGCGAGGAGTACCTCGACTCGGAGAAGTACGAGGTGAAGCAGCGCAAGCTCTCCGGGCCACTGCTGCCCCTGATCAGGCGGATGAACGAGATCCGTCGCGGTCACCCGGCGCTCCAGCGGTTCGCGAACTTCACGTGGCTCGAAACGGAGAACGACGAGCTCATTGCGTACGCCAAGCAGGAGGGCGACGACACGATCATCACGATTGTCAACCTCGACGTCGGCAAGCCGCGTGAGGGCCTCTGCGTCGTGTCCCCCGACCTCGGGCTGCCTCCGGCGTTCACTGCCACCGACCTGCTATCGGGCAAGACGTTCCCGTGGCGCACGGGACGGAACTTCGTCGGTCTCGAGCCGGGGGGCGCTCACGTGATTGCCGTCGGCCCCGCCGAGACCGCGCAGCCCTCGCCGGGACGGAAGAAGCCGTGAGCGGCCTCGGCGACGTCGATCTCTACCTTGCCGGCGAGGGGCGGCACGAACGCCTCTACGAGCGACTCGGAGCCCACTGTCTCGGCGAGGGCGGGGTGCGCTTTGCCGTCTGGGCCCCGAACGCGCGCAGCATCTCGGTCGTCGGCGACTGGAACTACTGGAGCGAAGGGGCGGATCCGCTCCACCCACTCGGTTCGTCCGGGATCTGGGAGGGCGTCGCCGCCAACGCCACAGAGGGGCATCGGTACAAGCTTTCCGTCGCCGGAGCCGACGGAATCACGAGGCAGAAAGCCGACCCGTTCGCCGCGTTCGCAGAGGTGCCGCCCGAGAATGCATCGATTGTCTACCGCAGCCGCTACGCGTGGTCAGATGACGACTGGCTCGCCCGGCGCCGGGAGACCGATCCGCTCAC
>JAYTJO010000613.1:0-1618 GCA_043730975.1 Thermoleophilia bacterium
TGCAGGCCACAGTTCATGACCACACATAACGTCTATATTACGTGTATATTTGGACACGATGTATCGGCGCATCCTCGCGGACCTGATTCGGGCGACCAGGAAGAGCATCCTCCTTCTCGGTCCAAGGCAGACCGGGAAGTCGACGCTCATCGACAGCCTGAACCCGGATTTCGCCGTCAACCTGGCGTTCGAGCAGGTGTTCTTGAACTACTCCGCGCAGCCGGGGCTCCTCGAGAAGGAGCTCGATCGAGCGCAACCTCGGACGGTGTTCATCGATGAAGTCCAGCGCCTGCCGAGCCTGTTGAACACGGTGCAAGGGCTGCTCGACGATCGATCGCGATCCTATCGGTTCTACCTCACCGGCTCGAGCGCTCGTAAGCTCAGACGCGGCAACGCCAACCTGTTGCCAGGCCGCGTCGTCCAATATCAGCTCGGCCCACTCCTCGCCGACGAGATGGCAGACGACCTTCGATTGGATGATGCACTGGCCTATGGCACGTTGCCCGGTGTGGTGTCCGAGCGGACGGCCGCCACGCGCAGGGACGTGCTGCGCACCTACGGGTCCACGTACCTCAAAGAGGAAATTCAGGCCGAAGCGCTGACGCGCAATATCGAGGGCTTCGCTCGCTTCCTCTTCGTGGCCGCGTCGAAGTCAGGGCAGTACCTCGACTACGCCAAGATCGGATCGCAGGCGTCCATTACGCAGAAGACGAGCACCCGCTTCTTTGAAGTCCTGGAGGACACGCTGGTCGTCAACCGTCTCGACGCCTATGCGACTGACGAGACGCGGCGATTGGTACGTCACCCGAAGTTCTACTTCTTCGACACGGGCGTGCTGAACGGATTGCTGCGGAACTTCATCGCGTCCGACGATCGACGCGGACCCTTGTTCGAGCACTTCATCGTCAATCAGATCCTGACCACGAATCGGACGCTCGGCGAGTCCGCCCGCCTTTCAACGTATCGAACGGAGGCCGGGAGCGAGGTCGACCTGATCATCGAAAAGGACGGTCTCACGCTGGGCGTCGAGATCAAGGCTGGGACGCAGGTCGGCTCCGGCGATCTCTCCAGGCTGAAGCGCTTTGCGACTCGCTTCCCAAAGCGTCGCTTCCGAGCGATCCTCGTCTACACGGGTCTGCGCGCGTACCGGGACGAACTCGTCGACGTGTTGCCTTGGCGCACAGGTCTATCGGAGATCCGAGCGTTCCTGTCCTGACTCGAGCGCCGAAGTACGGCAACGCGCGTCGGCACTTGCTGCAGTCTTCGCGGTGCGAACGCTCGGCGGCCGCGCACCGACAGGCGGCTCCCGCCGCCGCGTGCTCGCGAGGCGACAACCCTCACATGCTTGCTGGTCTGAGGCGCCGCATCGCTAGGTATCGTGGCTCTCTGGAGTCCGTCGAGCGATGCAGTCGAACTCCGCGAGACAGGCTTCAGCTGAGTACAATCGGGGTATGTGTCCGGACCAGCCGCCCTCCCTCGACGCCGAGACACGCACCCGATTGAA
The DNA here is from genome assembly GCA_043730975.1 of Thermoleophilia bacterium. Lineage (GTDB taxonomy): Bacteria > Actinomycetota > Thermoleophilia > Gaiellales > Gaiellaceae > Gaiella. Next base: position 1,505 of record JAYTJO010000613.1, read on the forward strand.
GCAGTGGCTCGCTAACTGGAGCCGCGTCGGTCCGATGCTCGACGCTGAGCGCTCGGAGCGCCTTCGCTCCATGACGAGCGAAGAGGCGCAGGAGGCCTCGCGCCGCGTGCTCGA
>JAYTJO010000614.1:0-2140 GCA_043730975.1 Thermoleophilia bacterium
CGTGGAAAGAGCGGCAACGCTTCCCCGCGCGCGCGGATGAAGCAGGATCGTCGGGCCTCCCTCGAAGTGATCTTCGACTCTCACTCTGACAGCATCTACGAGAGCAGCGCTCGTGACAATTCGAGAGCTGCTGCGAGGAGCGATTTCGCCATCACCGACCGAGAACTGGGGTCATTCTGTTCGGGCTCATTAAGGGCTTCGGCACCAGAGGAGAGTGGGTGCGAAGCGACGTGCCTCGCACCCACTCTTCCTCGACTTCCTTACGCTGACGTGCCTAACGCGTGACGCGGAACGAGACGAGCCGTCGGGTCGAGATGCCCCCGAGCACGTTCTCGCCCGCCTTGCGCGCACGGGCGAACATCACGAGCAACTGCTGCTGCTGGGTCGTCGGGAAGCCACCGATCTGACGGAACTCAAGCGTCGCCCATCCGTCCGAGCCCGTCGGCTGCTCGTTCGGAATCGAGAACTGGTTGTACGGAACTGCCGTCACGTAGAGCAGAGCGCCCTGCACGGAAGCTCCGCAGGCCGTGACGTGGAACCTCGCTGTGACTGTCTCCGTCCCGAATGAGATCGTGCTGGGCGACACCTGCGTCTGGTCGATCAGCAGACGTGCCGGTGACGTGATCTCACCGATCCCGATCGAGCCGCCGCTCGCCTTGCCGCAGCCGGTCGCCGGCGGCACAGCCGCGGCCTTCACGACAGCCGTCGGCACCGATGTCGCCTGCTTCGAGCCGTCGGTGTTCTTCGCGGTGACGGTGATGCGGAGCGTGTTACCCGCGTCGACGGCCTTCAGCGTGTAGGTGGTGTTCTTCGCACCGCTGATCGTGGCGCAGCTGCCACCGTCGGTGTCGCACCGCTTCCACGAGTAGGCGTAGGTGATCGGCTCTGTCCCACTCCACGTGCCACGCGAAGCGGTCAGGGTCTTCCCCTCCTCCGTGGTTCCCGCGATCGTCGGCGGGGACGTGTTGCTCGGTGCCACAGCGAGCGCTGCGTCACCCGAGCCGACGAGCAGCCCTGATGTAACCACGGCTGCGAGTCCGGCGATCGGAATCGCTGCAAGTTTCAGTGTCCTGTTCATCGCTGTACCTCCATTTGGTGGGCGACCTCCAGGTGGTGGTCGTGTCTCCAGGGTCAAAAGTTCCCCCGCTTGCTCGATCCCAAACGTCACCGCCGTCGTGTTTGACGCACAGACAAGGCGGGTACACATTGAGCCGCAACGCGTTCCGCCACTACCAACCCATGGAAGGTCACCAATGCTCTGGATCCTCGTCTTGATTCTCGTTCTCTTCGCAGTCGCCGGCGGCTTGGCGCTGTCGAAGTTCATCTTCCTGCTGCTCCTCGTCGCGATCGTGGTTGCCCTCCTCGGGTCACGAGGGAGCCGGGCATGAACGAAACTGCAATTCCCGTTCCCAGTCCGCGTGACACGAACGGCCAGCAACAGGCGTTCCTCCCGCGTTCGATCACCGATCCCAAGGGCGGGCGCGATCACGGTCGGAAGCTCCTGGTTCTGAGCACGGTCGAGAACGCAGGTGACGAGCTCAGCCGGTACACCGACCCGGCCGACACGATCAAGGTCGTCGTCCCTGCCGTCCGCCAGGGCTTCCTGGATTGGCTCGCGAACGACCAGGACGCTTTCGCCCACGCCGAGGAAGTTGCTGCCGCAACCGCAGCTGCGCTCCCCGGGCACGCCGTTCGCTCGAGCGCCGGCGAGGCCGATGTCGCCCTTGCGATCCGCGATGCGCTCGCAACGTTCGCTGCAGACGAGATCATCGTCGCCATCCGGAATGATGACGACGCGGGCATCGTCGAGTCCATGGCAACGAAAAACGCTCCTCACAGAAGCGTCGACGGAATACCTGTGCGGTGCATCGTGATCAGCGACTCGTGACCCGCTCTGCGAAGGAGGGTCGCGCGACCGGGTCGTCGAGAAGCGATGCGCCGCGGGAGACGAGGCGGAGCATCTCGTCGAGCAATGGGAGAAGCTGCTCTAGGACTTTCCTCGCCACGGACTTCCCGTCCACGTCGGCTACGGTGCATGGGAACCGGCTGTGCTGACCTCGCGCGCCGCGCCGGAATCGCTACGGAAGGGACGCGGGCACTTGCGTACCGCAATCGTCTCCACCTACCCGCCGCGGGCCTG
>JAYTJO010000615.1:0-3690 GCA_043730975.1 Thermoleophilia bacterium
CCCCGGTGCACGAGCGTTACCCGGGCCCCGAGAGCAGCCCACGCCTGAGCCATCTCGACGCCAACGACGCCGCCACCGAGAATCGCGAACCGCGGCGGCACCTCCGAGGCCGTCGTCGCCTCGATGTTCGTCCACGGCCGTGCGTCCCGGAGCCCGGGGATGTCGGGCACGAGAGCGGTCGAGCCGGTGGCGACGATCACGGCCTTCCGGGCGACAAGCTCCTCATCGCCGACGACGACCCGACGCTCACCGACGAGTCGGCCACGCCCACGAACGAGAGTGACGCCGCGCGCCTCGAGCCACGGCACCTGCCCGGTGTCGTCGAGCCGGGCGATCACGTCATCCCGGCGCCGGAGCACAGCCGCGACATCGAGCGGCCCGAGCTCGAGACCGGGAACGCGCGCGACCTCACGCGCAAGCTCGACCGGACGGAGGAGCGCCTTCGACGGCATGCACGCGTAGTAGGAGCACTCACCGCCGACGAGCCTGTCCTCCACGATCGCTACCGAGAGGCCGTTCTCGCCGAGCCTCCCGGCGGCCACCTCCCCACCCACGCCCGCGCCGATCACCACCACGTCGAACTCGCGCATGCTGCCCTCCCGCATTGACCCTGACACATTCTTCGAGCAGTCGTCGATCCCGCCGTGGCATTGCTCAGCGTGTGAGATTGCCGTTCGCCGACACCTTGACTCCACGCCCGCCGAAGTCCTGACGGGAGAGCGTTCGCACGATCCCGTGCGCGCTCTCTGACGGATCGAGCGCCGGCACTCCCGCACCGACGAGCCGCGTCGGAACGAGCGTCCCGCTGTCGAACCCACCATCCCCGCGGAGCGTGACACGAAGAATCCCACTGAGCGAAAGCGGCCCGCCGAGCGCGAACACCTTGTAGCCGGCGAAGTTCCCGAGCGAGTAGGCGATCAACCGGCCCTTGTACCACTCCATTCCCCGCAGGACGTGCGGGCCGTGACCGATGACGACGTCCGCGCCGGCGTCGACGACCGCATGCGAGAAGGCGACGACGTTGCCGCGGTTTTCCCCGAGATACGTCTCGGTTCCCGGGCGCACGTGGGTGTGATCCGTGCCCTCCGCGCCCGCGTGCATCGTCACGATGACGACGTCGGCGTTCGCTGCTGCCTTCTTGACGAGCCGGCGGGCCGCCGAGATGTTCGTCACCTGCTGCGCCCAGGGATACGATGCGAAACCGGCGACCGCAACCTTGATCTCACCGACTTGCTGATAGGTGATCTGGCCGGGACGTCCGGTGTGGGCGAGACGCTGCTTCGCAAGCGCGGCGAGAGTCTGCGTCTGGCCGGAGGGGCCGTAGTCGTACGCGTGGTTGTTGGCGAGGTTCATCATCGTGAACCCGGCCTTCTTCAACCAGGCTGCGTACGACGGCGGCGTCTGGAAGGCGTAGCAATTGGTGCTGCCCGACCCGCACTTCGAGCCGCCGCCCGTCGAGAGCGTTCCCTCGAGGTTGCCGAGCACGACGTCACCCGCGAGGTCGGCCTTGACGCCGTTGAAGAACGAGCGGCCGCCGTCCGGGGGAAGGTTCGGGGTCGAGCCCATCACGATGTCCCCGGTCGCGGCGATCGTGACGACACCCTCGGGAACCGCCCGCGACGCCTTCTTCGTCACGACGACCGGCTTCGTCACGACGTCTTGCTTCTCGGGCGCGGCCTGCACCTGCTCGGTGACGGGTTTCGGCGCCCCGTCGATCAGCAGCGTGAAGAGGAATCCGACGGCGAGCACGACGGCGCCCGCGCGGACGATCAGAGCGACGGGCCGCACGCGCGGCGGCTGCACCCCGGCCCGAAACGTTCGCTCACAAACCCGTAGGGGACAGGCGCATGCCTGTCCCGGGAGTGAGCTGATGCCCCATCAACGTGCGGGGCATGAGAACGTAACGTTCCGAGTGGCCGCACTAGTCGCGGTTGCCGAGAAACATCATCGCGAAGTAGGCGAGCTGGGAGAGCGCGGCAAGTGCGGCAGCGACGTAGGTCATCGCGGCTGCGCTGAGCACCTTGCTCACACCCTGCTCCTCGCCGCCACCGACGAGCCCAAGCGAGTGGAGTTGAACCTTGGCGCGCTTCGACGCGTCGAACTCGACGGGGAGCGTCACGAGCTGGAAGAGCACGACGACTGCGAAGAGGACGATCGCAACCTGCGCCAGCCCTGCTATCTGCAGGAACACACCGGCAAGGAGGAGGAGCATCCAGGTCTGCGAGGCAAAGGCGACGGCGGGGAACATCGTGCTCCGAACCCTGAACGGGCCGTATGCCTTCTCGTGCTGGATCGCGTGGCCGACCTCGTGTGCCGCGATCGCAACGGAGGCAACCGCATTCCCGTCGTAGACGCCGGGCGAGAGGTTGACGGTGCGCTGCCGCGGGTCGTAGTGGTCGGAGAGCGGCCCACCCTGCGCCTGGTTGACGGGCACGCCCGAGAGGCCGTTGTGGTCGAGGATCATCCTCGCGACCTGCTCACCGGTCATCCCGTTCGCGATCTGCACCTGCATCTGCGTGGCAACCGTCTTCTTCAGCCGATGCTGAATGACGAAGCCGAGGATCATCGGCGGGATCAGGAAGATGAAGTAGATACCGAGGTTTCCCATGGAACCGATGGTACCAAGGCACCGAGCGACTCAAGCGTCCGGGACAGGCTGCGAGGCGAACCGTAACCTCGTTGCAACATACGAAAGAAAGAATCGGCACTCGACATGATTGTGTGAGACAGTTCTGCTGTGTTACTTTCCTAACTGAAGCGTTGCCCATCACGAGCGGTCGAGGGAACTGGCCCGACGAAACCGCCGCAACCGGGACTCCCGTCCGTCAGGTGCGAACTCCAGCCGCGAGCCGGCCGTCCCGGGCGGTGAGCGGGAAGATGGAAAGCGTTGCACCCGCCGCCGGCGGGCACTGAAGGCCCCGGGACAGGATGTCAAGGGGCCTTTGTCGTTCCCGGGACTCGACGGAAGGATCAACAGGATGAGCAATCACAGGCCCGAGACGATCGCCCTCCACGGAGGTCAGGTACCCGATCCGACGACGGGATCGCGTGCAGTCCCGATCTACCAGACGACCTCGTACGTCTTCGATGACACCCAGCACGCCGCGGACCTCTTCGCGCTCAGGGTGCCGGGCAACATCTACACGCGGATCATGAATCCGACCCAGGATGTCTTCGAGCAGCGCGTGACCCAGCTCGAAGGCGGGATCGCGGCCGTCGCCACCGCCTCCGGGCAGTCCGCGGTCGCGTACTCCGTCCTCAACATCGCCCGCGCCGGCGACAACATCATCTCGGTCTCGACGCTCTACGGCGGAACGTTCAACCTCTTCGCCCACACTCTTCCCCAGTACGGGATCGAGGTGCGCTGGGCGGATCCGGACGATCCGAGCGCGGTTGCTGCGCTGACCGACGAGAACACGAAGCTCGTCTTCGCGGAGACGATCGGCAACCCGAAGCTCAACGTGATCGACATCCGCGCGTGGGCCGACGCTGCGCACGCGCAGGGTCTGCCGCTGATCGTCGACAACACGGTGCCAACGCCGATCCTCGCCCGGGTGTTCGAGCAGGGGGCGGACATTTCCGTTCACTCGGCGACGAAGTACATCGGCGGCCACGGAACCTCGATCGGCGGCATCGTCGTCGACTCGGGGAACTTCGACTGGACGGCGAACGCCGAGCGCTACCCCGGGT
>JAYTJO010000616.1:0-4502 GCA_043730975.1 Thermoleophilia bacterium
GATACACCACATTGTCGCCGACGTCGAACAAGCTAGCCCTCCCGTTATCCGCCCATTTCACGAAAACCGCCGGCGCTGAGAGGCTGCCGGCGAGGGAACGACATTCTAGCTGAGATTTTGGCATCACTCGGGCCGAATCTGGACGCGTTCTCGGGGGACGAAACACGCCCCTGCACCGCCAGTCGAAAGCCGCTCGCGGAGGCGGCTCAGGCGTTGTCGGCCGTCACCGAGCCGTCGAGTCCGGCGGCGATAGCCTGCCTGAGGGTTTCAGCGTGCGTGACCCTCGGCCCGCCCCGGCTCGTCGTCCCGTCGGGGGCGATGACGGTCGCGACACCAAGCTTTGCGCACTCCTCGAGGCGACGCTCGGCCTGGGCAGCCGACCGCAAGCGTCCCGTGAGGCCGATCTCACCGAATACGGCGATGCTATCCCTGACAGGTACACCCCGGGCCGCCGATGCGATGGCCAGAGCGACGGCGAGATCGGCGCCAGGCTCATCGATGCGCACGCCGCCCGCGACGTTGACGAAGACGTCGGCGGAGCCGAGCGCGATTCCGGCATGGCGCGAGAGAACAGCAACGATCATCGCGAGCCGCTTTGGATCGACGCCCGTCCCGACCCGACGGGGCATCGCGAGGTCGCTCCGCGACACGAGCGACTGGATCTCGAGCAGGATCGGCCGCGTTCCCTCGAGGGCGCACGCGACAGCCGCGCCAACCTCGCCCGAATGACTGCGTCCGAACAGCTCGGAGGGGTTCGGGACACCGACGAGGCCAGCGCTCGTCATCTCGAACACGCCGAGCTCGTTCGTGGAACCGAAGCGGTTCTTCACCGCCCGCAGAATCCGATGTGCGTGGTACCGATCGCCCTCGAACTGAAGGACGCAGTCGACGAGGTGCTCGAGCACGCGCGGTCCGGCGACCGAGCCGTCCTTCGTGACATGTCCGACCAGGATCGTCGCCACGCCTTGCTCTTTGGCGACGCGGAGGAGGCGCCCGGCCGCCTCCCGTACCTGTCCGACGGAGCCGGGCGCCGACCCGAGATCCGCGGAGTACAGCGTCTGAATGGAGTCGATCACACAGACGTCCGGGCGCTCTCGCTCGAGCGTCGCGCAGACCGACTCGAGCTCCGTCTCGGCGAGGATTTCGACCTGATCCGCCCCACCCAGCCGATCCGCGCGGAGCTTGACCTGCGCAACGGACTCCTCACCGGTGACGAGGAGTGAACGCCGCCCTCCTCGTGCGACGTTGCCAAGGGCCGCGAGCAGGAGCGTCGACTTACCGACGCCGGGCTCACCTCCCACGAGGACGAGCGATGCGGGAACGAGGCCACCACCGAGAACACGATCGAGCTCTGCGACGCCGGTGCCGATTCTTGCGGCTTCCTCCACGCGGACATCCGCGAGACGCTCCGGCGCGCGCGCGACGCCCCGACTGCCCTTCGCGGGTGTCGCCTGACCCGTCATCTCCTCGACGAGCGACCCGAACGCACCACAGCCCGGACACTTCCCGAGCCAGCGTCCGGTTGCCGTGCCACATTCGGAGCAGACGTGCTGGACGATTACCTTGGCCATGCACCAATGCTACGCGACGCTCCGGACGACATGTCGCCTTATCAGGCAACTGCTCGTAGCTCTACAAGGACGGCCCACCCGGGCCTTCGTCCGGTGGAACGCTGCACTAGCCTGTTCCCACCTCGACGATCTCGTCCTCGGCATCGTAGCGCTGCCGGTAGAGCTCGTTGCGGATGCGCTTCCCGTCTCGAAAGACCTTGCGCGTGAAGTCGATTGTGAAGCCACCGTCACCCGCTTCCTGGACGACCGTGCGTGTCCCCGCGGGCAGCGCCGGGTTCGTCACGGTTACTGTTCCGGGCGTCGTCAGGAGATAGGGCTTCCCGGTCGTCGTCGTCACGCGCCGACCGAGCTTCGTGGAGAAGAACCGCACCGTGATCCCCGAATCCGTCGCCTCGACCTTCATCAGAATCGCCGCCGGCCAGTCGTTCCTGAAGACCAACTCGGGCCCACCCCAGGAGACCGTCGCCTCCCGACCCATCGGGTACCGCGAGATGTAGAACTGGTGCGCTCGATGTTCCACGAGCTTGATACCGGAGAAGAACGCCGCGTTGAACAGCGTCGTCGCGACCTGACTGATGCCCCCTCCGACGGCATCCTCGAACCGGCCGTTGAAGATCTGTGGAGCTGATACGAACCCCTTCTTCTCTGTCCGCTTGCCGAGGGCGCCGTTGAGTGAGAACTCCTTCCCGGGAAGGATGATCGAGCCGTCGAGCATCTCGGCGGCCCGCTTGATGTTCGTCACGCGTGGAGCACAACACGGGTAGTACGTCGTGAACTCCGAAACGAGCTCCGTGATTCGGAGCCTCTCCGCTGCCTCGGTCGTGAGAGTTGGCGCAGAGACGGTGAATCGGGCGCGATGGGCACGCGCGGCGAGATTGCCGACGAGCGACGCACCGATCCGCTCGGCGTCGAGCTTCTTGCCAGGAGCCGCAGGGACGAGCCTGACGCTGTCTCCGCTGGTGACGAAGCGCGCATCGGCGGGCACGCGCTCGTAACGACTCAAGCGAGGTAGCAGAGCCTGTCTGAGGCGCTCCGAGTCCAGCCCGACCCGAAGCCGTCCCATCTCGGCCCGCGTCGACACGAGATCCGCGAGCGTGGCGATAGGCAGAATCGTCGACGCGTCGCGGAAGCGCACCTCCCGCGGTCGGTCGAGGAGACGCTCCACCTGGATCCGCGCGATCTCGGCCTCAGCAGTGCCGACTGACGGGGCGCGGGTGACGAGTGGAATCCCTAGCTCAGCAGGCAGCGACGCCAAGCCGTTCCGAAGTGCGGCGCGGTCGACCACTGTCCCCGGTGCCGGTGCCGTCACCGCCACCGACGTGCCACCCGCCGAGATCTCGAGATCTGCGCTCGTCGGCTCGTCGCCAAACGAATCGTCGAGCCGATTCGCCAACTCGGCGGCGCGCACCGGGCCGAGGCGATACGTGAGGGGGATAGTGCGCGCGCCGCCGATACCGAGCCGACGCAGAAGTCGCGTTCTCGCGTTCGGGGCGACCGCCTCGTCGAGCGCGACATCCAGGAGCGGACGCGCCCCGAGCTCCCGGCCCGTGACACGGGTCTCGCCGCGCGGGCCGATGAGGCGAATCGGACGGTCACTCTGGCGCCGCGCCGCTCGGGTGGCCGCAGCCGTCGCCTCGGCACGAGACTTCCCTCCGACGTCGACGCCACCGATCGTCGTTCGAGCAGCGATCGTTCCGCTTTCAAGCAGGGCAAGCGTGCCGGCGCCGGCCGCAACGACGGCAGCGATCCCTACGAGCACGGCCACGACGACAACGGCCCGGCGGCGTCTTCGGCGCGGCCTCCTCGCGGACGAGACGAAGATGTCAGGCATGCGGTGACGGTAGCCGAGCGCTCGTGAAGATCGGTTGAAGAGCGATCAGGCGAGGTGCTTGACGAACAGCACGCGATCCTCGCCGGGGCCGTCGTAGTCCTCGGCGACCCGTTCGGCAACGAAGCCGAGCGACTCGTGGAAGGCCACTGAGCCCTCGTTCACGGGCGACGTCACGCAGCGAACGCGCGTCCGTCCCTCTGCCGCGACGACCGTGAAGAACCGTTCGTAGAGCTCCCTGCCGATCCCCGAGCCACGTTGAGCGGGCGCGACGCCGACAAAATGAATGTACGCCTCCTCGGGATCGGTCTGCGAGAGGAAGCCGATCAGGAAGGCAACGAGTTTGCCCTCCTCGTCCTCCGCGACGAAGCTCGTCCCCTCGAAGTGGAGAAAGAACAGCTTCGGCAGCATCGGCGCCATGTCCCGCCCACCCCACCAGGCGTTGACGTGCTGGATGACGCGGCCGTAGTCGGACGGATTTGCGTGGCGGATCCCGGGGGACATCAGCAGGAGCCTATGCGATGGGCCATCCGACGGAAAGATACCCGCGACCCCGGGAGACAGACTGCCTGTCCCGCCGCCACCGCGTCCGCGGTTCAGTTCAGCTCGTTCTCCGCGGGAGATGCATCGTCGGCGTCCACGTCGACCCGAGCATCAGGCGGCACCGTTACCGGCTCGGGCTTGACCTGGCCCTCGATGATCGTGATCTCGACAAGCGACTCGCCCTCGAGGCCAGCGAGCTCGTTCTTGCGGTCGACGAGGATCGTCGATCCGTCGATGAGCTCACGGCCGAGCACGAAGTCGGCGAGAGGATCCTCGATCAGGCGCTGGATCGAGCGGCGCAGCGGGCGGGCACCCATGGCGGGGTCGTAGCCCTGCTCGACGAGCAGTTCCTTCGCCTCAGCCGTGAGCTCGATCGCCGCGCCGTGGATCGCCATCTGGTCGCGAAGCCGCTTCATCATCAGGTCGACGATCTGCAGGATCTCGCTCTTCTCGAGCTTGTGGAAGACGATGATCTCGTCGATCCGGTTGAGCAGCTCGGGGCGGAAGACCTTCTTCAGCTCACCCATGACGCGACCCTTCATGTCGTCGTAGGTGAGGCC
>JAYTJO010000617.1:0-4088 GCA_043730975.1 Thermoleophilia bacterium
GGCGAGAAGGTCGTCGAGAACACCTCGAGTGATTGCCCGGTTGAGAGCGCCGACGCAGCTCGGGCAGCTCTGCGAGCCGCTCACTTGCGTCAGCTCGGCGAGAGCCGCCTCGAGAGAGAGGGCAGGACGGTAGACACGAGGCGAGAGCATCGAGTCGAGCGCGTCCGCGACATGGAGGACACGGGCGCTGATCGGGATCTCCTCTCCTTTCAGTCCGTCGGGGTATCCGGAGCCGTCGAAGCGCTCGTGGTGATGCCTGATTGCCGGAGTCGAGTCGGCGAGGAACCCGAGGTGAGCGATAATGCGCTCGCCTTCTCCGGGATGCTGACGCATTTGCCACCACTCAGCTTCGTCGAGCGGCCCCTCCTTGAGCAAGACGTCATCGCGCACCGCGAGCTTCCCGATGTCGTGGAAGACGGCGGCGAACGAGACCGCGTCGAGCTCCTTGCCCTCAAGCCCGAGTTCCCGACCCACGGCACACGCGATCACCTGTACCCGGCGGGAATGCCCGGCCGTATAGCTGTCACGAGCGTCGATCGCAGCCACGAGCGACTCCATGGCATCGGTCGCTCGGGCGCGAAGCAGCGCGTTTGCCTCCAGAAGAGTCACGTTCTGGCGCTCGATGGTCGCGGCGGCGTCACGCAGCTTGACAGCACTCAACTCCGAATGCTTGATGTAGTCGGCCTGCGCCTTCCGAACGAGGACGAGCGGAACGGAGAAGACGATCAACCCGAGCGCTCCCTCCAGCGAGTACGCAACAGCAAGCATGGCCGCAACGACACCGTAGATCGCGTAGTACGGCAGCAACCACTTGAACCGGTCGCGAAAGACAGCGCTCCACCGTTCATGGGTCTCGAGCGCGATGATCCCCGTGAGAAGCCCGATGTTGACGATGTAGTACGCGACACCCGCCAGTGCGCCGGCAGCAGTGAAGGCCCAGACGGATGCGGGCAACTGTGCGTAGACGGCCGCACCCGCAAGCCCGCTGAGTGTGAGCACGCCACAGTTGAACACCAGCTTCTGAACCGTCATGCGGTTCACGGCCCACTCTGCCGCGCAGACGGCAAGCGCGAGCGGCAGGGCGACCCGAGGGCCGAACAATGCCGCCCCCGCGAGTGACCCAACGGCGCTGATGGAGATCCTGCCCCGGTCGAGGACGTCGGCCGCGAGAACCTGGCCTGCGACGATCAATCCGACGAGAAGCAGCAGGCCGGAGAGGTCACGCCCCGATCCCAGAACCACCCCCGCAACTCCTGCAAGGGCACCGAGCACCCCGACCGCAGCGACGAACACGCCGACACTCCTCGTGGGTGCGAGGCTGTTCGGAACGGCCGCGGCAATCGAAGGGACGATGGTGTCCGTCCCACGCTCGAGCGGGTCTCGCGGAATGTGCATCGCGTCGGGCCGAAGCGTGGAACCGGCTCGTGGCGAATCGGGGCCACCCTGCGCTGCCGTCCCCCGTGGGAGCGGCTCCAGTGCCGCCCCGTACGCGACGACGCGGTTCCGGCCGTGGGCCTTCGCCCGGTACGCCGCGACGTCGGCTCGATGGAGGAGCTCCCTGGCGTCCCCTGCCTGGGCCGGGAACATCGCGAGTCCGATCGATATCGTCACCGAGATGGCCTCAGCGGCCGTGTCCACGACCACCGGTGTCTCCTCAACACTCTTGCGGATCCGCTCGGCGATGGTGGCTGCCTCGTCGGGTTCCGTGTCGAGCAGGAGAATGCAGAACTCCTCACCGCCGAAGCGCGCCGCGACATCGCCCGTCCGCACGTGGGCCCGGAAGACAGCGGCGACCTCGACGAGCACAGCGTCGCCGGCGAGATGGCCGTATCGATTGTTGACCTCGCGCAGCAGATCCAGGTCGGCCACGAGCAAGGCAAGCGGCGTCCCGAGGCGCTGCGCCCGTTCGATCGCCTCGTCGAGCGCCTCGGTGAAGTGGCGTGCGTTGTACAGTCCCGTCTTGGCGTCCTGGCGGGCCTCGGCCTCCAACTTTGGAAGCGCCAGGGTTCGATGCAAGAGAACGAGCGGGCTCAGTGAGACCACCGCCAGCATCGGCGTATCCGACCAGAGATACGCGAAGACGACGCCGATCAGCGAGAGAACGAAATCCATGGACAGGCTGGCAAACGTGAACAGGCCGCTGCTCGCGAACGAGTGCCCTCGCGCGAAGCGGAGCACAAGGGAGAGAAGGAGGTGCTGCATGGTGACGAAGACCAGCGCGGCTGCGACCGCGCCGACGAAGAAACGGGAGTCATCACCCCTGACGGAGTCGACGGGCAGTCGCGAGAAGGCGTCGAAGGTCACCGAAGCGAGCAATGCAGCCAGGGCGTAGTTCCCGATGTTGAATGTCTGAATCATCCAGGGGTACCGCGCCTTGATCCACTCCGGGACATGCTGGCAGACGACGACGAGAGCAATGAGGTGGGCCGGCAGCAGGATCGCGGCCGCCAGGATGAGACCGGGAGTGAGGTGGTACGACCCGTTGTTCAGGGGTGTGAAGACGACGAACAGCTGCAGAAACGCCGCTGCTACCGCGAGAAAGACGGCAAGCTTCCAATCGTCCCGCGTGATCGTCTGATCGGCCCCGAGCACGAGAGTGGCAAGCACGGCCGACGAGCAGACCAGGAACACGAAAAGCCCCCCTTGCGAGGCGCGCATTGTTCGCTCTCTGTCCACCACTTCGGTCATTCCGGGAGGTCCTCCGCAGGATCTGAACTGCCGCTTCCATCATCGACGCGACGGGGCACCCGCCGATCCCCCTGAGGGGGTAGGCACCTCCAACGACTCGCCGGGCAATCACTCGAACGAGTGGGGCTCAGTTCCCCCTTTGGAGCGATTCAGCCTGGCCCGATCTGCCTACCTTGAGTGACAGAGCAAGTTCCTACTGCGACGGAGCCTGAAGGGGCATGGAGGGTTTACGGGATGGGGAATATTCACGACACGCGGCAGAATGGAGAGATCGGCAGCCGCTCCAACGCGCTCTGGGGCGGCAAGCGCAAGAAGCTCAGCACAATCCTCGCGACGTTCGTTGTCGCAGTGGCAGCGATCGCAGGCACGACGGCTCCCGCCTCGGCAGGGGAGCCCCTGGCGTATGTCACGCCATCGCTGCTCGCAAGCGCCTCGTCCGACCCGAACGGGATGTTCGACGTGATCGTCTTGGCGCGCAAGGACGGCACGAGCGCCGATGTCGCGAAGGATGTCGCGGACACCACGAAGAACGATCCCACGCCGGGCTCGAAGCTGAAGCGGCAGTTCTCCTCGATCGCCGGCACGTCAGCGAAGCTGAGCGGCCGACAGATCGTTAAACTCGCGCAAAGGCGCTGGGTCGATTCAATCACGCTCGACCCGAAGATCGAGCAGACGGAATACTCGAGTGGCCAGGGTTGGCCTGACGCGGCCGGTGTCTCTTCGAACTGGAACGCGCTTCCTGCAGGCACGAGCTACCCTTCGATCGCTGTCGTGGACTCGGGCATCACGCCGAGCCTGTCGGCGTACGGTGGCCGCGTGATCAAAAGCGTCAACCTGGTCTCGTCCGCCACGACCTCGGGGGCCTTCGGGCACGGCTCAATGGTCGGCAGCATCGCCGCCGGCGGCGAGAACGGCTACACCGGCGCCGAGCCGAACGCGAATATCGTCTCGGTCAAAGTGCTCGACGGCGCGGGCGTCGGCAGCAAGAGCGACGTGATCGCGGCGTGCGACTGGATCCTGCAGAACAAGGCGACGTACAACATTCGTGTCGCGAACTTCTCGATCGGAACGGGCGGCGACCGCATCGAGTACGACCCACTCGACAGGGCCGTCGAGGCGCTGTGGCTGAACGGAGTCACGGTCGTGGTCGCAGCTGGCAACTACGCCATCAACGGTCAACGCAGCGACGTCGGCTACGCCCCGTCGAACGACCCGTTCGTGATCACCGTGGGAGCCTCCGACACGAAGGGAACGGCCGCACGCTCAGACGACTTCGCTGCACCCTGGTCGGCCTGGGGCTCCACGCAGGACGGCTTCTCCAAGCCCGAGATCTCCGCGCCGGGCCGCCACATGGTCGGTGCCTTCCCGACCGGAGCCAATCTGGCGACGAGCTTCCCCAG
>JAYTJO010000618.1:0-6350 GCA_043730975.1 Thermoleophilia bacterium
CCGAACTTGCCCTCGAGCACCGAGCTGGGGCCAATCGCGCCGTGGCGCGCGAGTGCGACGGCGAGGTGCGCGCCGTGGGCAGCCCAGGCAGGATGCATCGGCTTGGTCGGCGTGCCGTCGGCGAGGTAGGCGAACAGCCCGCCGGCGAACGATCCGGCGATGCCCAGCGCTCGCGTCGTCGTCTCCTCGTCGAGGCCGTTCAGCCGGGCGACGGCGGCGACGCCTCCGAAGATCCCGCAGATGGCGGTCGGATGGAAGCCCCGGCGGTGGAACTCGCCGGAGGCCGCCATGCCGACCCGGCACACGATCTCGTTTCCGGCGACGATCGCGGTTAGCACGTCGGCGCCGGAGGACCCGAGGGCTTCGCCCGCGGCGAGCGCCGCAGGCGCGATCACGGTCGACACGTGGCTGACCGAGTCGGAGTGGGTGTCATCGAAGTCGAGCCCGTGGCAGAGCATCGCGTTCGCAAACGCGGCGTTCGCAGCAGGCATCCCGTCGGCGAGCCCGATCACAGTGGCGTCACCGGCACCGCCGAGCTCCGCCATCGTGGCGCGGCCCTCACCAGCGAGGCCACTCCCGTGAGCAGCGAGCCCACAGCCCAGCGTGTCGAGAACGTGGAGCCGCGCATGGTGGGCGACGTCGGCGGGAATGTCGGCGAGGGTTACGTTCGCGGACCAGTGCGCGATCGTCTCGCTGGCAGTAGTCATCGTCATCTCCTCCAGTTCTCGTCCGTATACGGGAACGAATCGGCTACCTCTTCGGCGCCGCGCTTGTAGACCATGAACGTGCGCTTGAACTCGATCACGACCTCGGAACGCTGGTTGATTCCTCGGCAGCGCATCGAAACGATCCCGACACTCGGGTTCGAGCCCGACTCGCGAACGTCGAGGATCTCGCTCTCTGCCCAGAGCGTGTCGCCTTCGAAGACTGGCTTCGGGAGCTCGATGTCGGTCCAGGCGAGGTTGGCGGCTGCGTTCTCGCTCGTGTCCGGAACGGTGAGACCGGTCACGAGCGCAAGAGTGAATGCGCTATTGACGAGCGGCCGCGCGAACCGGGTTCGGGCGGCAAAAGGCTCGCTGAAGTGCATGGGATTCGTGTTCATCGTCAGACAGGTGAACCAGATGTTGTCTGTCTGGGTGACGGTACGGCCGAATCGACTGCGGAACACGTCGCCGGACGCGAAGTCCTCGTAGAAGCGGCCCCGCCATTCCTTCGGCGCTCCGGGGGCGTCAGTCTGCATCGAGCACTCTCCTCTCGTTGTCGGCGATGAGCAAGCGGGCATGCTCGACGACGGGCAGGTCGATCATCTCGCCGTCGAGCGCAATGACTCCCACTCCCTCGCGCTCTGCCTGTTCAAAAGCGGCGACGACGTCCCTGGCACGGTCGAGCTCGCGGTCGGAGGGAGAGAACGCAACGTTGACGATCTCCACCTGATCAGGGTGGACGCACGCCTTGCCGCGGAACCCGAGTGAACGGGCCAGGGCGCAGTCGCCGATGAGCCCCGTCGGGTCACGTACGTCGAGCCACACCCGATCGATCGGCCCTCGGAGCCCGGCTGCGGCAGAGTCCACGACGACGGACGATCGTGCGTAGAGAAGCTCCTGCCCGTCGGGTCTTGGCTCGAGGCCGAGTGCAACGCCGAGATCGACCGCACCGAGAATGAGCCCGACGACGGACGGTGATGCCGCGAGCTCGTACGCACCGCGCAGACCCTCTGCGGTTTCGACGATCGCGATGATCGGGAGCGAGAGCGCCGAGGCGACGGCGGCGGCACCTTGAGCGGTTGCCTTCGGAAGGACGACACCGTCGACTCCGAGGCCGGCGATCATCGCGACGTCGTCCTCGTGCCACTCGGTCCCGACTGCATTCACGCGTACGAGCCTCTGGCCGGGGCCGACTCTCCCCTCGGAGTACACGTCCGCCACGAGCTGGCGCGCAGCGGCCTTCACCGTCGCGGTCACCGCGTCCTCGAGGTCGGCAATCACGGTGTCGGCAGCGCTCGCAAGGGCGCGACGCAGCTTGTGATCGTCGTTGCCAGGCGCAAAGAGGAATGAGCGCGCGGTGAGAAGATCGGTCATCGAGTTGACAGAATCGCGAATGTCAGAGATAAACACAAGTTCCAACCGAAGCGAGAGGAGCCCTTCCTTGAAAGCCGTCGTCTTCCACGAGTTCGGCAACACCGATGTTCTTCGAATCGAGGAGCTTCCCGACCCCGTCCCCGCAGCGGGTCAGGTCGTTGTCGACATCACCGCCACTGCCCTCAATCATCTCGACGTCGACGTGCGCGAGGGGATCTCGCGCTTCCCGGTTACCTTCCCGCACACGGCCGGGGTCGAGCCCGTTGGGCGAATCGCGGCAATCGGCGACGGCGTCGTCGGCTGGGCGATCGGCGACCGTGTGGCGGTGTATCTCATCGCAACCTGCGGGAACTGCGTGTATTGCCTCACCGGGCGCGAGTCTCTTTGCACCGCGCCGGACTGGTTCATCGGCATGGGTTCGGGCGGCGCGTACGCCGAGAAGATTGCCTGCAAGACTTCGCAGTTGATCCGGATCCCGGATGGGGTCAGCGATGTCGAGGCGGCTGCCGGTCTGATTGCATTCGGAACGGCGTGGCACATGCTGATCACCCGAGCGGGCCTCCGGTCCGGTCAGACGGTTCTGATCAACTCGGTCGGCAGCGGCATCGGCTCCGCTGCGGTGCAGGTCGCGAAGAACGCGGGAGCGTTCGTGATCGGCAATTCGAGCCGCGATGACAAGCTCGAGCGTGCGAGAGCACTCGGGCTGGACGCGGGGATCAACTACACGACACAGTCTGTCGTCGAGGAGGTGATGAAGGCAACCGACGGCCATGGCGTCGACGTCGTCTTCGAGCACGTCGGCGGCGATCTGTTCCAGCAGGGCCTCGACTCTCTCGCGAAGGACGGGCGCCTCGTGACCTGCGGCGCTCACGCCGGCGAGGTCGTCCCGTTCGACATCATTCCGTTCTTCAGGCGGCAGCTCTCGGTGATCGGCTCGTTCGTCTTCAGTCGGAGCGAGGTCGAGACATGCTTCGCGCTGATTGCGCGCGGCACGCTCGAGCCTCAGATCGCTGCGACGTACCCGCTCGACGATGTGCGGGAGGCGACACAGCTCATGGAGAGCAGAGAGTTCTTTGGGAAGATCGTCCTCACGACGGAGAATGCGCGATGAAGCGGATTGGTGTTGACGTCGGGGGGACCTTCACCGACCTGATCTACGTCGATGACGATACCGGCGTGATCAAGGTGCACAAACTGGCGACCACCCCGGAGGACCCGTCGCTCGGGACGATCCAGGGCGTCCGTGAGCTCGCGGCCGAGGCCGGTATCGACCCATCCGAGCTCGACCAGGTCTTTCACGGGACGACGATTGCGACGAACATCGTGATCGAGCACAACGGTGCAACGGTGGGGATGATCACGACCGAGGGCTACCGGGACATCCTCCATATCGCGAGGCACAAGAAGCCGCTCAACTTCTCGAACTACCAGGATCTTCCCTGGCAGCGGTACCCCGTCGTTCGCCGTCGCTATCGACTGACCGTCCCGGAGCGGATCGCGGGGGACGGCTCTATCCTTGTTCCGCTCGACGAGGCCAAGGCACGTGAGCAGGTACGCAGCCTCAAGGCGTCCGGTGTCGAGGCGGTATGCGTCTGCTTCCTCTTCTCATTCCTGAACCCCGTGCACGAACAGCGCGTGGCGGAGATCGTGCGCGAGGAGTTCCCCGAAGCGTTTCTCTCCGTCTCGAGCGAAGTGATCCCGCAGTATCGGGAATACGAGAGGTTCTCGACGGTCGGTCTGAACGCGTACGTCGGTCCCAAGGTCGCGTCCTACGTCTCCCGACTCAAGGAGCAACTCGCTGAACTGGGCCTCCGCACCGGCCTGCATCTGATGACCTCTGCATCCGGCGTGGCGACCGCCGAAGCGGCGATCAAGCGTCCCGTGAGCCTTCTGATGTCAGGCCCGGTCGCCGGGGTGGTTGGCGGCATTTGGGCCGGGCGCCAGGCAGGCTTCGACAACGTGATCACGCTCGATGTCGGCGGGACGTCCGCCGACATCGGACTCGCGCAGGAGGGACGCCTGCGGATGAAGCATCTGCTCGACACGAAGGTTGGGCCGTACCAGGCGATGATCCCGATGGTCGATGTCGATACGATCGGTGCCGGCGGCGGCTCGATCGCCTACGTCGACGGTGGTGGCATCTTCCGTGTCGGCCCGCGCTCAGCCGGCGCGCTTCCGGGCCCGGCGGCCTACGGTCGGGGTGGAACCGAGGCGACCGCGACAGACGCTATGGTCAACCTCGGCTGGCTTCTCCCTGAGGCGTTCCTCGGCGGCGGCATGACGCTCAGCCGCGACGCGGCCCACAAGGCATTCGCGGACGGCCCGGCCGCCGCTCTCGGCATGAGCGTCGAGGAGGCGTCGATCGGCGCCGTTCAGATCCTCGCCCACTCGATGGTCCAGTCGATCGAGGAGAACTCCGTGCGGAAAGGGTTCGACCCCCGTGATTTCGCGCTCGTCGCCGAGGGTGGAGCGGGACCACTCTTCGCGGTCTCGATTGCCGTCGAGGTCGGGACGCCGAACGTCGTTGTCCCTCTCTACCCGGGGATCGCAGCGGCAATGGGGCTCGTGGCGACGGACATGGTGTACGAGTACGCGGCGACGACCTACCAACGGCTCTCCAAGCTCGACGCCGGGTCACTGCAGAAGCGGTTCGAGGAGCTCGAAGCGCAGGCCGCGGAACAGCTCGCCGAAGACGGCCTTCCGGCCGAGAGCATCCTCGTGCAACGGATCGTCGACGCCCGCTATCTCGGTCAGGGGTATGAGCTCCGCGTCGACGTCGGCGGCGGCGCCATCGACGCGGCCTGGGCCGAGGCGCTTCGTCGCGACTTCCACGACATTCACGAGCGCGAGTATTCGAGACGGTTCGAGGACTCCGACATCGAGGTTCCGAATATCCGCGTGCGGGGGATCGGGCTGATGCCGCAGCTCTCCACACCCGAGATCGAAGCGGGCGGCGAGTCCTCCGAGGCCGCGCTCCGATTCGAGAACGATGCGTGGTTCCTCGTCGATGGCGTTCTCGAGCGGGTCTCCACGAAGTACTACGACCGAACGGAGCTCAGAGCGGGGAATCGTCTCGTCGGCCCGGCGATCGTCAACCAGTTCGATTCGACAACCGTGATCCCGCCAGGGATCGAAGCCCATATCGATCCGCACGGAAACATCGTGATCGAGGTCGGTGCTTCGGCTCAGGCAAGAGCGATCGCAGCGTCGGCAACCGTCCCGACAAGCCAGGGGGTTTGACATGTCTACGACCGAATACGAGCTCGGGAAGCACCCCGGCCCACCAGAACTTGCGCGGGTGGATGTCGATCCCATCACGATGCGGGTGCTCGGCGGCGCGTTCCACGCGATCGCGAAGGAGATGTCGGGGGTGCTGTTCCGGATGTCGTACTCGTCAATCATTCGCGAGTCCGAAGACCTCGGCGCGGGCATCTTCGACGCGAAAGGCCGGGAGCTCTGCGAGTCCGACTCGACCCCCATGCACATCGGCTCGCTGCCCTGGTATATCCGCGGCTTCATGCGCCACCTCGAGGGGAAGATCGTCGAAGGCGACGTGATCATCCACAACAACCCCTACTACGGCGCCTCACACAGCCCGGACATTGCCGTTGCGGTTCCGATCTTCCACGAAGGCGAGCTCTACGGCTTCGCGGCCGTGACAGCTCACGTCCTCGATGTGGGCGGATCGTTCCCCGGGATCAACGCGGACGCGTTCGACGTCTATGCGGAGGCGAAGATCTACGACGGGCTCCGCTGGTACCAGGCCGGGGAGCTGAACGAGGACCTCGACAAGATGATCTTCGACAACGTCAGGACCGTCACGATGAACCGGGGCGACATGAACGCGATGATGGCCGCATGTCAGCTCGGTCGCGACCGGATGCTGCGTCTCTTCCAGCGCTACGGGGCAGACACCGTGATGAGTGCAGCGTACAACTGGATGGACTACTCGGAGAACATGCTGCGGGCGCAGATCCGAGCGTTGCCGGACGGAGAGTACAAGGCCCCGACAGGGTGGCTCGACGACGATGCGCGCAACCGCGGTGTCCGCCTGCGTGTCGAGACCAAGGTGATCGTCGAAGGTGACGAGATCACGATCGACCTGACCGGTTCGAACGCCGAGGTGCCGACCGGGTTCAACGTCCCGTACGAGGGGTCGCTCCTCGTCGGCGCCTACTACGCCGTACGCACGATCCTGCTCGATGAGGTGACCTTTCCCGAGCATGTGCCGCAGAACGACGGCGTCTTCCGTCCGGTCAAGGTGATCGCCCC